>CAZWVC010000291.1:0-5632 GCA_964637245.1 uncultured Desulfocapsaceae bacterium | reverse complement strand
TCTGTTTAGAGACTGCTGCACCAGTATCTGTTGACATGATTCCCTCTATCGTCTGAACCTATATTTAAAGCTATCCTCTGATAATGACACTTTCATGGATAGCATCTTTTCTGTGGTCGCTCTTTACCATAACATTATTAAATTAAGAATACTTTTATTCGTTGTTAACATTGATCCTTTTAACCAGGTTGTCAATTACAGCTTATTTGGTGAATCAAAAAAACGAGTACTCTTGATAAAAAGAGACCTTTACCTCTTGATTCCTTCAAGCAGTTTGGTCAATGCCAGCTTTGCGTCTTTAAGCGCTTTTTGTGGATTATCCGATTGGGCTACCCACACTGCTGCTTCATCCATCGCACCTGAAAGCAGATGCGTCAATGCGTCCAGAGGAAGTGAGACAATTACTCTTTGTTGATGCAGCCCTTCAATACATTCGCGCAAAAGAGCCAAGCCCGATCCAGCGTTTGTCGTATCCGCTTCGCGGTAAGAGTTCCAAGGCAGCACCGAAGGAGCATCTATTACCACAATTTGCTGTAAGATCGGCTCTGAGCATGCTTCGAGAAAACCATAGCAGCCAAATAGTAGTTCTTCCCAAGAATTATCCGCATTGACTACACCCAATTCTATCCTCGCACCTATATCTTGCTGAGCTAAGCGAAACACCCCATGAAACAGGTCCTGTTTATTCTTGAAGTGATGATATAAAGCCCCGCGGGTAACTTCTGCGTTTTTAACAATTGTTTCCGTCGATGCCCCTGCATACCCTTTTTCACTAAACTCCTGCATTGCCACGCGCAGCAATTTCTTGATAGTTGACTGGGATTGTTCACTTTTAGTAATTATTTTTCGTTTTTTCATGCCTCACCTTTGACATACACACTGTATGTATTATCTATATATACATACAGACAGTATGTATATGATGTGTTTTTTTTCAACCTATAAAAGAGGTGATATTATGAAACTCGAATCCTGCTATCCGGTAATCTGTACAGATAAAGTACAAGAAACCAGAGATTTTTTTATACATAATTTTAATTTCTTCCCCACTTTCGAATCAGATTGGTATATGAGTTTACGAGCAAAAGACCAACCTCAATATGAATTGGCCTTTCTTGATTACCGCCATCCAAGTCTACCAGAAAATTATAGGACTAAGGTTTGTGGAATGCTGATTAATCTTGAAGTAACTGACGTAGACAGCGTATACCAGCGACTCAGAGCCAAGAATCTCCCGATGATACTCGATATTCGTTCCGAAGAATGGGGACAACGCCACTTTATTGTTGAGGGCCCTAACGGTATACTCATAGATATCATTCAAAATATCGAACCCTCCGATGAATTTAAAGAAGAGTATAACGAATGATATAGTAAATTGCACTTCCCAACAAAGGATCAGAGTTGAGTTTACACAACTTTGGTCCTTCAACATTCCTCAACCTCCCCGCGATACTGCCGTGCATTACTTTATCTTTCACTCATAGCTAATGTTTAACTCATAATTTCATGTCTTTATTTAAAAATAAGTAAAGGAATACCTCATTTAAAGACACCTAGTCCACAGCGTTTATTCATGTTAAATAATAATTTTTTATTGACAAACAATAATTTTTTAGCGATAAACAATAATAATGACTATTCGATCAATGAGTAATACCAGCCATGGGTGAAAGTGATGCCTCCCAAAAAAAATGATATCTCACAGATCAGCAACCGATATAAAAAGCTCTTACTCCTGCTTTTTTCGCTGATTCCAGTAAGCTACATACTTCTGTGGATTTTAGTATTCACCGGAAAAATTCCACAAACCTGGATTAACCAGAATAGCTTTACAATCGCTGGTGGATTTACTCCATTGATGTGTCTTCTGGGATTTTTGGTTTCAATGATCAAGGGGTCAATTATTATGTATGGAATCTGGGTTCTGCACAGACTCTTCGGCTGCTATGAGAAAAAGATTTTTTTCAACAGAGAAACAGTTGCCTGTTTCAAGAAAATTTCGACTGCCCTTATTTGGTGGGTTGTTGCAGGCATTCTCACGGACCCCTTACTGAGTCTTATCTTGACTATGAACAACCCACCAGGACAGCATGCAGTGGCAATCTCGTTTCAGTCTGCTGATCTAACGGCTCTTGTTGTAGGTGGAGTGCTTTCGGTAATGGCCAAGGTTATGGACAGTGGGAGAAAACTCCAGGAAGAAGCTGAACTGACTATTTAAAGGGAGTCCACATGGCCATACGAGTCAATTTGGACATAATGCTAGCAAAACGAAAAATGCGCTCCAATGAACTCGCCAGGCTCATTGGGATAACGGTCCAGAATCTTTCGATTTTGAAAACTGGTAAGGCCAAGGCGATTCGACTGTCTACCCTTGACTCCCTGTGTAGACACCTTGATTGTCAACCTGGTGATATCCTGGAGCATTTAGCAGAAGAATGAGAAGCGCTTACCTAAATCCACTAAATTAATCGTGAGGACTAAAGATGATTAATAATATTTTAAAATGGTCTTATCAATATATTGGGGGAGCTCTTCTCCTCCTCGTCTTTCTCATCAGTTGCGCCAGCATGCCAAAGCAGCTTGATATTTCAACCCTCCCTATATATGATATTTCTGCCGCACCAGACGCTCAGCTCATTGACAAATACCTTGATGAGCAGAAGCATAAAGACCCCTTCATAATTAAGATCCCCAAAGGTTATGCTTTACCCGTTCGTTTGGAAATAGATACCCCGTTGGCCAAACTGGACAGCGATGCTGGGGATTTGCAATTTACTCAGGATCTCTATATTTATCTGGACAACAGGGAGGTTCTGGCTAGTCCGGATGCCAAACGCTGGGCCCCTTTTTCAGATATGGAAATGGTGAAAGAACTCTTCGGTGGAGACCAAGGTTCTGTAAGTCTGGGTGTGGGTGCAAAGGAAATAGAGGGTGCGCGCTTGACCGTAAAAGTGAGGATGACGTCAGCTAAAAAGAACCTTACTAATTAATTGTCCACCGAAACACAGTATCTTCGATTCAATAGATGCTAATGGCCTGCTCCTCTATTTTTTTGGGTTCCTCCCAATCATTAATAAGCACAGCAAAAGGAGAGTAGCATAGAAACAAACTGAGCCAAAGAGATAGCCATAACGGGTGAATAGAGTATCTATATCCATAAGTGCAACCTCTTCACTTTGGGCCCAGGTGACAAAGATTTCAGACGAATTATTAATTCGGCCAAGTGGATCGACAAACGCTGAAATACCAGTGTTTGCAGAACGGACAAGGCTTCTTCTGGTCTCCACAGCCCGGTAAACGCTCATGGCCATGCTCTGTGAAGGGGCACTGGATCTACCATACCAGGCGTCATTGGTGAGATTGATCAATAAATTTGCTCCATTGTTTACCCACTTTCTCGCAATATCTGGGAAAATTGATTCGAAACATATTAAGACTCCACTTCTGATATTATTAGTCACAAGTGGAGCCTCTACCTGACCGGGACTAAAATCGCCCACTGCCTCAACCAGCGGAGCAAGAAAAGGGAGCAGCTTCTTTAGCGGCACATATTCACCAAAAGGCACAAGATGGGATTTGAAATAGATATCGCCAAAATTCCCCTGTGGCGTAATGACAAAAGCACTATTGAAAAAATCTACATCTTTGGTTTGATAATCCTTTACTTCATACCAGGGTGAGCCAGTAAGTAAAAAAGTAGAGTTTTTTTGAGTAAAGTTTAGCAGATGGTTAAACAATGGATTCCGATCAGGAAAAAAAGGTAAAGCAGTCTCTGGCCAGACTATAAGATGCGGCGGTTTGGGTGCATCAACTAAAACCTGTGATTGCTCAAGGTAACCAGCAATAGTATCTTGTTGAGCTTCCGGGGACCACTTTCTGCTCTGATCTATATTTCCTTGAACAATTCCAACAGTGACGGTCTCAACCTTGCTGATATCTTTTTGCAAATGTCCTGTACGTAGATGGCCATAAAAGACTATCGCTGCCATTAGCCCACATCCTATGGCAATACCAGCACTTTTCTGCTGCCAGCTAACCTTTTGCAAAAGCATAAAGATACAACAATTCAGCAATACTACAGTAAAGGTCAGGAAGTGATGACCCAGTACATCAGTAATTTGAATCATGCCAGGAACTTGCCAGAACCCATAGCCAAGATCCATCCAGGGAAAACCACTGAAGAGAAAGGATCGTAGCCAATCGAGTCCTACCCATATTAGCGGCATTAAGTAGATGGAACTCACGACGCCCCATCTTTTTTGAAATACTCCTGCTATGCTTACAAATGCGGCAAAATACACTGCCATATATAATGATAGCAGAAGAAAAGCGGGAATTGAGAAAAACCAAGGCAGGCCACCATAGCGTCCAAGTACGATAACTATCCAGTAGATTTGCGACATAAAATGAATCAGTCCGCAGAAGAGTCCCAACAGTAATTTATGTCGAAATGAAACAAGATGAGTAAGGTAGAAAAGAGGTACAAGGGCAATAAACAAAATAGGCCAGATTTCCCCACCCCCAGGTAAACCCAGCCACATTAACACAGGAGAGAGCAGGGCACACCCAAAGCCTGCCCGGACCGAAACATTTGTCATGCTTCGGGCTCCTCTTCAAGGCGGATTATCTCCACCGTTTTTATATTTCTACTTGTTGCACCCTTGATGGTAAACTGGAGATTGCCATGGACAATAGAGTCACCGGTTCTGCCGATTCTTCCAAGAGAGTGAATAATCAATCCACCGACGGATTCGTATGGTCCTTCCGGTAACTTGGTGTTAAACTGTTCTTCGACTTCTTCGATGTCAATCTTGGCCAGAACCCGAATGACACCATCCCCGATTACCTCAAGGTCTACTTCCTCTATGTCATATTCATCGTCAATCTCACCAACAATTTCCTCAAGAATATCTTCTAAAGTAATCAAGCCTCTAACTGTTCCAAACTCGTCGGTAACCATGGCCATGTGAGTTTTCTGCTTCTGGAATTCCTTAAGCAAATCAACAATTTGCTTATCTTCTCGCACGAAATCAGCTGGTTTTAAATAATCCTTCAAATCTAATTTCACATCTGGCGGATTAGCACAAATTTTCAGCAGATCCTTGGCGTGGAGAATACCGATTATTCTATCGGGATTTTCCTGATAAATAGGAATACGGGTAAAACCCTCAGCAATTACAGTTGCAATAATATCTGCAATGGTAGTGGAAACCTCAAGGCTGATAACTTCAGCCGCTGGTGTCATAATTTCAACGGCCAGGGTTTCACGAAAATCCAAAATGGAAGAAATCATTTTCTCTTCCAGGCTGCTGATCAAACCCTGCTCTTCCCCTTCTTCCAATAATTCCTGGATTTCGTGTTCAAGGGCTTCCTTTGTATCTGGCGTTCTTCCAAATGTGATGATATCAAAAAGACGGCGCAGAACCCCTTTCTTCGATGGGGGTTCTGCCGGTTCAGTTGGTTGTTCTTGTGATGAGGTCTCGGTCATTGTTGCAAAAATCATCTCAGCTACTGCGCTGTAAAAAGCACGGTTTTGACGATAATAGAAGAGTTAAGTTATTGTCTTGACAGGCACATCCTAACATTAAGAACAAATTTCAATTTATGCAAGGATTGGCAAAATCTTATC
>CAZWVC010000290.1:0-5662 GCA_964637245.1 uncultured Desulfocapsaceae bacterium | reverse complement strand
AGATTTCTTCATCACGTCCCACTGAACGCCGCCGTCTTTCAGCCTGGCAACTGAATAAAAATGGGTAACTTCTCCTCTGTCCTTAATATCGCCGTCATATGGCGTATGTTGTAGGTCAGGATTAAGGCCGAATGAGTATTGAAACTCATCATTCTTGTAAACCGCCCTGGCTTCGATCGAGATGATTTGTCCTGAGCGGCGTGCCAGATCAATCATTCCTTTGTAACCGATGATTAGCTGCACTTCTTTGCCGTATGGGATTAGATAGGCTTGACCAAGAGCATTGCCGGGCTCGAGACCAAGCTGTGAGGCTTGAACCACTGCGCCGAATAAAGAAATAGGGTTGCATTGCATGAGCTTTGGAACCTTGCGAACTTCAGTTAAAACAATGCGTGCCATTCGGTCTGCGTTCATGTGTCTGGGCAAAGCAACTGCTATTTGATCTTTGTATTTCTCCAGATACTGCTGGATCACTGGCTTTTTTTGTAACTGAGTGGTCATGGTGTTTCCTTTTGTGATTGGTTATCGGCGTTGATCAATAATTGATGGTGATACCTGGAATCTGGCCGTCATCAATAGCATTGACTATTACGGCTGCCTTTTCAAGTGATATTCCCTTAATAAGTGCCAGAGCGTTAATTGCTGAAGTCTGCACTTGATTGACGTGTTTTTCGTTAGCTTCACGCTCCAATCGTTCAGCTTCCTTTTTTGCTTCCTCTTCCTTTTGGCGCTGAACCTCTGCTAACCTGGCTTGTTCTGCTGCTTCTTGAGCTCGTTTCTTTGCCGCTACGCGCTCTTGCTCAGTTCTTTCTTCGGCGTCTCTTGCTCGTTGTTCTGCTTCCTGCTTGGCAGCCGAAATACGCCTTTCCTCTTCTTCCTTGCGTTGCTGCTCGAGTTTCGCGGCTTCGAGCTTTTCTTTTTCGGCTCTCAATGCGGCCTGTTCGGCTTCCATTTTTTCACGTTCAATTCGAAGTTTTTCTTGCTCTGCTTCAAATGCTTCACGTTCAATGCGCGCTTGTTCTTCAGCCTCAAGTCGATCCTCTTCAAGCTCTTTCATTCTATGAAGATTTTGTATGCATTCACCAAAAACAGAATACCCTTCATCCTGAAATTCTTCGAGAATTGACAAGTCAAGTCCATTTAGACTTTCAATTGCTTGATCAATCTCATTGAGATCTGGTCCATAATACGGATTATTCAGATACGCTGTGTCTTTCATACTTTCGATGAAATTTTTATGGCTGAGAATACGATGCTCTTCAGCTTCCTCCCATTCTGTCAGCGGCTGCCTGACTTTATCTCTCTGCTTATCCATTGAATCACGGAAAGATTTTCTGTCTTGATCGACAGCTTTAGCCTTGGTTTTCCATTCTGAAACCATTTCCTTACCAACATTATCAACCTTTGTTTTGAATGTTGAGATCCTTCGAGCAAGTGATGCTGTTCTTTTACGGCCTGCTTGCGTTGATAGATCATGCTCGAAGCCATCAACCAGTGTTTCTATGATGTTTTTTACTGCGTCCATTCTTCCAGACTCTGTGAATACGTTGCTTATTTGCATCGCATCCAAAGATTCAATTATCTCACTGGATGAAGGTTTGCTGTCTTGAGTTTCGCTCATGGTGTTTCCTTTTGTGATTGGTAAATTAAATATATTGAATTAGCCTTTGAAAATATCCTTTGGTTTTTCATTCATATATCTATAAATAACGCCCAGCCATAGTATAAACAATAGAACCCCAATAACACCATAAATCCACCCAGGTGCATCGACATAATGAGCAAACATAAACCAAAATGCCGTTCCCATAATTGGCGGTTGTGGCGGAAGGTTTTCGCGCTTTATATAAAATTTGCTAGTAAACATTGTTTGTCCTCTTAGTAATGTGAGATTTAATAATATGAAACTTTATCAAAAATTGCAAATTAAGTATATTTGAATTATTGTCATTATAATTCAAAAGAGGAGTTAATCATGCCGATAAAGAGACCAACTACGTTTCGTGATGTAATTTCAAGATGGAAAAAAGAGGGAGCTCCATGCCCTAGGCTTGCTGAAGATATGGGCGAGATTCCAGATACTGTTTATCATTGGTGGCATAATGACGCTATACCAGCAAAAAAATGGAGTAAGTTGATTATTGCTGGAAAAGAAAAGCGATACGGGATAAGCGCTCAATTGCTTGTTGATATAGCATCAGAGAAAGAATAGTATTTCATTGTCCTCCTTGGGTCGTTCGACCCTTCATTGTGTGATTTGCGGGTGCCTTCGGGTTACCCGCATTTTTTTGCCTTGACAGGGCATTTTTTTAACCTAAAATATCTTATACTTTACTTAAAAAATTACAGTCATGAGAAATTTAAAAGAAATCAGAGAATCTATCATTAATCAGGATAACCGGATCACTGATCAACCAATTTTTGTTGTGGAGAAGAGCGTAATGATAATTACTGATCCTGACTATGGTTATGATCATAGCGAGTGGATCAATACTGAAAGCGGCGATTATGAAAAAGCCAGTGAAACAAGATCCAGGCGGCTTGACGCATTGCTTGAAGGATGGCGAGAAACGGGTGACTGGAAGAAATTCTATTTAAAGGAAACTTGGGAATTTGTGACGGCTTGTTTTTCCGAGAAAGGATGCAAAGACTACATAAAAATTAACGGACATAACATAGGCAAATCTAGGATTTACGCTTATGGCAGCTATAGAAACCATGAATATCAAGCCGTAAGAAACGCATTGATCGGTAAAGAAATATGAAAAAAACCAGAAAAGAAGCAATTGAATCAGGCGAACCCTTTTACTTAACAGGAAAGCCATGTCTGAATGGGCATGTAGCGCCGAGATATACAGTTGACGGCGCTTGTAAGGAATGCCGGGTTGAATATGCCAGAAAAGACCGGGCAATGATCAAGGAGCGGATTAAACAAAAACAATCTCAAGCGGAGTGTAAAAATGCATAAAACAGAAACCGAAGAAAGAAGGGCTCAAGTTATTGACCGATTGGTATCCAAAGGCGGATTTAGAGCGCGCATTGACGCTAAATGCTGTGAGTGCATCTATGACCCTATATCCGGCAATGGCTCATGGAGGAACCAGGTTGATCTGTGCAAGTCTGTTACATGTCCACTATATGGGGTAAGGACTAAATCAAAAAAACAATCGAAAGATGAATCCTAATAGGTATCGACTATGCCAACACGATATCTAAAGCCAGGCATTCGTGACTCTGAAAAAATAGATTCAATTAGTTTTCCTGCTGAATCCCTGTTTTATAGGCTTTTAGTTACTGTTGACGACTTTGGTCGATTTGATGGCCGTCCTAAGATGGTAAAAGCGGCATGTTTCCCTATCAAAGACTCAATGTCGATAGAAAAAACTGAAGAGCTTATGATTGAGCTTATAAGGTTTGATTTAATTTTTGTCTATGAAATCAATAAGAAGCCGTATCTTCAGGTAAATACTTGGGATAATAAGCCGAGAGCGAAAGAAAGCAAATATCCAGAAAAAACAGACGAATGTATACAAGTGTATACAGATGTAAAGCATTTGCATACATATGTACCTTTAACCGAAACCGAAACCGAAACCGAAACCGGAACCGAAACCGAGAGAGATAAATCTCTCTTGTCACAGAAAAGAAAAATCAAAGATCCAATCCCAGAAGATATTGAGACTGCAACTTACATCTGGTTGCATGTATCAACACTTGCCCCAAATCAGAGGGAGCCAAACATCCAGAGTTGGGCGAATACAATTCGTCTCATGAGAGAAAGAGACAAGCGATCCGATGAAGAAATAAGATCTGTATTTTTTTGGGCCCACAATGACAGCTTTTGGAGAGCGAATATACTTTCCCCTGAAAAGCTGAGAAAACAATTCAACGCATTGAATGCAAAGAGGCTAAATGAAAACAATCAGCGAACTAGCCAAAACAGCGGAATCCAAAATCAAAACTACATCGACCACACTTCAACAAACTGGGACATTGCAGAGTCCTGAGCTTCCCGAAGAGGCGAAAGACTACATAAACAAGATCTTTGAGCGTATGACCGTGATATGTCCAGCTTGGAAAAACTCAGTTGATGGCGACCCAACATCATGGGCAGATCGATATAAGGCCGAATTAGCGGCTTCTTTACGTGAGGCTGGCGTTGTTACCGGTGAGCAAATAAAAGCCGGACTAGGGGCTCTCAGGAAGTCTGGTAGGCCATTTCTCCCATCACCAGGGGGGTTCGCTAAGCTCTGTATTGGAAAAAACGAGGAATGGCAGTACAACACTGCTGCATACAAGCCATATTTTGGCGACTCGAGCATAAAGCGGATCTGTCATAAGCGGAGTCAAGAGGAAAATGATGATGGTATTAATAAAATTAATCAGATTAGGGAGTATTTGAGATGACAATTTTTTTAGATGGCGATTTCAATAGCGGTAAAGGTGACTGCAAGCATTATTGCTCTCCGTCTTGTCATCCAGCTCAGATTGGTTCTGAGTGGGTATATGAATGCCTTCATCAATCATGGCCGCAAAATAGAGAAAGGGATTTCTGTCCAATTATCAATTGTGGAGGAGATACTGGTAAATGCGAGATAGGGAAATATAAGTGGGCTTCTTATTACAAACGCGGCCTGAGATTGAGAATAAAAAACGCAAAAGCAAAAATCCTTAAATGGGAAAGTGAGTTGTATGAAATTGAAAAATTATTAGATGGCGGTGAAAAATGATCAAGCTCGATATTCAAACGCTACTACCAGGATTCCAGTCGAAAGAATCATGGGGATTTTGGAAAGAAGACGAACACGGAAAGGATTATACGATAGTTCCAGGCGAATCTCTTTGTGAATCAGATACAGATAAACTAAAAGATGCAGGGTTCGAATGGTTGGGTAGGTACTGGTTTAAGTGGGAGGAGAAAAAATGAGCATATCAGATTTACAAGGGCGCTTTAGATCAAGGCGCTAAAGAAAATGTTGCGCAAAGAGCGGCAATGGAAGGTTGTAGAGATTACAAACAAAATAAGTTTCAAACTCCAGTTAAGTTAATCGAGGATAAAATCAAAGATGCGGTAAAACTGTCTTGACAAAACTTCAAAAACATACGTCACTTAAACGCACACAAGAGGGAAATAACATGATACGCATTCCATCAAGCTTACTGAATAGAAAGGCTGAGTTAGCATCGAAAATAACAACCGCAAGAACATTAATGTGGCAGGGTAGCTTATTTGAATCATCTTTGATGCTGAGAGCTTTAGCAAATGAAATAGATGAACTTGATTCGTCGCGAAAGAGCAATGGAAAAGATGCCAGCGAGGATAAGAGGATTTGATTATGAAAAGAAATAAAGATCCATTTGCACCATGGAATAACCCAATGTCGAAAAATGATCCCTTTGCGCCACACAATGACCCAATGCGAAAGGATGATCCTTTTGAACCATGGAATAACCCTTTTGGTTCGCATGACGATTTGAATGAATGCGATAGGGATTATTACGATGATTAAAGATCGTCCATGTTCCACATGCTCGCATTGTGATTTTCTTTACGGAGTTAAAGCAATTGATCAGTGTCATATGGAAAATATGTACGAATACAACCTAGGCTACCCGGAAAGTGGTAAGGGTGTTTGTGAATACTATTCGCGTATGCCTGGTT
>CAZWVC010000289.1:0-5717 GCA_964637245.1 uncultured Desulfocapsaceae bacterium | reverse complement strand
ATCCGCTGTCACTGGTACCGCAGGGATTATTTTTATTTCATATATCCTGCATATGGATAGTATCAGCCGTTTGCTTCTCGGGATTTTTACCTTATCGAGTATCCTTCTCCTCATCGCATTCAAAACATTACTGTATAAGATACTCACCCACCATAGAAGAAAGAATTACAATACCCGCAACATCCTCATAATAGGCTGCAAACAACGGGCAATAGATTTTATCAAAGCAGTGGAGAAGAACCCTGAATCGGGTTATAGAATCCTCGGTTGCCTGGAAACTGCTGATACCAGAAATGCTATAGGTGATCGAGTATACGGCAACGTCCACATAATTGGTACCCTCGAAAGCTACAATGACATAATCAAACAATTGACTGTTGATGAGATTGTTTTTGGAATACCTCTAAAAACAATTTATGATGTGCAAAACTATATCTACCATGCTGAATCCATGGGAATTAATGTCAAAATTGTTCCTGATTTCCAAATAGAAAAGATTAAATACCTGCCCTCAACAGCAAAGACCTCCCTATTTGACTTTATGGGAATGCCAATCTTATCGCTCTCCTCTTTACCCGCCAAAGATAATGAGTTGATGGCTAAGAATTTTATAGATTATATTCTTGCTGCTCTTGGTATTATCATCCTTTCACCACTTCTTGTTCTCATCGCCCTATTAATCAAAATGACTTCCCACGGTCCGATTATTTTCTCACAAAGAAGAGTTGGTCTAAATGGTCGTTTATTTGATATTTATAAGTTCAGGACCATGGTCGAAAACGCTGAAGAAATTAAAGACCAGTTTGAGGATGCCAATGAAGTCGATGGTCCGGTATTCAAAATAAAAAAAGACCCTCGAATTACCCCTTTTGGTGCATTCTTGCGAAAATCCAGCTTAGATGAATTACCGCAATTAATAAATGTTTTAAAAGGTGAAATGAGTCTTGTTGGCCCCCGCCCTCCAGTACCTCTTGAGGTAGATCAATATACTGTTTGGCAGAGGAGAAGGCTTTCAATGAAGCCTGGACTTACATGCATTTGGCAAGTAAGCGGAAGAAATGAGATCAACTTTGAGCAGTGGATGAATATGGATCTTGAATATATTGATAATTGGTCTTTGTCCCTCGATATTAAACTGCTGGCCATGACATTACGTGAAATAACCAAAGGTGGTGGGAGATAAGGCTACCGTGCAGCACAACATTCAAAATACCGTATGTTAATTAATCACCTTCTCAATTTTATATTTCTTCTTGAGGTGCATGGGCAGAGCGGTGGTCAATCTTGGTTACGATCAGAGCTACTATGACCGTTAAAAGTATAGCATTTGCAGGTATGTGTAAAATGGTGTCACCACCTGAATGAATGAGCAGCGCAATACAGCTGGTCATTGCTCCTAGGGTCAATCCCCATGTCTGGCGGCTTCCCACACGGAGTTTTTTTATACCTGTTTTGCAAATGAGGTAGATAAACCAGAGAATTAAAAACATTATTGGGATACCATATTCTGCCATGTAGTGAAGATAGTCATTATACGCATAAACAATTCTGATTTCACTCCCTGGAGGCTGATATTGGGTAAACATTGCGCTGAAGGTTCCGGGTCCACTACCTGTAAGTGGATAGCTCTTGATCATTTCTAAAACACCTGATAAGGCAAGCTTTTGCTCTCCCTTTCCTTGAAACATTTCCTCTTCAACCAGGTTACGAAGAAGTAGAACAAACTCTGAATTAATAAGGAGAAAAAGATGCAGTAGAACTGCACCTCCAAATATCGCCATTATCAACCCTTTCCTGCGATACCTCTGCTGTATAAGAAGACTTATCCCCATAACTACCAACGCGATAAAAATGGCTGCCCATCCCCATAGAGAAAAGGTGAAAAAGTGAGCTGCGCCAAACACTAATCCACAGAATATCAAACACAAAAGGGGTAAACCAGTATAGGTTCTGCTCAGCATAAGCCCCAGAAGTAACGGAATAACCATATTAAGATAGCCGGCAAAGTGATTTCCACTGGCAAAGACAAATTTTACCTGAGCAGCTTGGCCAGTTTGGTGTCCACTGTTCCCCAAGGAGAAAGGCAAGACCTCAATTTCTGTAACAAGCGCTTTTAGAGAAAGTACGACAGCAACAGTTACAACAACATAGACGAGAATTCTTTGCTGTTTTCTTGAGCGTGTTGAAGCAATTGTTATGTAAAAAATACCTATACAGGTGAGTAGTAGAAATGCTGGATTAATAGCAGCGAATAGTAACTCTGTGGACACAAGAGTAAAGCAAAACCACAGAATCAGGCTAACAAAGGGTATGGCAAAAGTGGTAAAATAACCGGCCTGCCTGTCAGTATTTATTTTTTCAAGAAGAAGAACCATGATTGCAAGCAATGTCATGCAGGTAACTGCTGTTTGTGACCAGCCTGATAGATTTCCCTGTGTCAGTGAACTAAAACAAAGAATCCCATAAAGAAGCAGAGAAACACAATAAGCATATGGATTAAGGCGATTTTCTGTCATTTTTCTAGGGTGCTTAAAGAAGATTCTAACTGGGTTAACCGCTGCAGGTATGTCAGCTTATCTGGATTTTTCAACCTTGCCAGTTTTGCGAAATTGGCCGCAGCAGGAATGTTCTTCATCTTCTCGTAGGCTATTGAAATCAGATGGTAAAATTCAGGATTTTCACGATCGAACCTGCTCGCCAATTGCCAGTCCCTTATCGCCCATTCATACTCCTTCCTGTTCAAACGAATCAAACCTCGGTTATTAAAAAGCCATTGGTCAAGTTTGTCTTTTTTAGCTGCAATAGTAATTGCGGCTGAGGCTTCGTTTTCAGCCTCCTCAAATTTTTCTTGTAGATAGTAAACCCGGGATAATATTGCATGGTACCTACTGTTTTGCGGAACCAGTTCGATAGCCAGTTGGATTGCCTTTTCCATACCATTCAAATCTTTCGCCTTTTCAGCTATTAAAGCTTGGCAGTAATATCTTTCAGCTTTATGCTTTTCAGTGGTAATCTTCTCAAGTCGCTTAGAAGCTAATATATCAAGGTCTAACTCTATAAAGCTCTTCGCCAACAGGATATGGCGCACTTCTGAAAGTGAATATTTTCGTTCAACCACTTTTACAAATTGTACAAAAGACTTAAGCATCTGCTCTTCTGCATAACTTGCGTATATCTTCTTAAGAGTTTTTTCTTTTTCAGCTGAGAGAGAAATAGACTTGAAAAATTCCTCTTTCCCTTTTTCTTCTTCATTTAATTGAAGAAACAGAGTACCGAGGGTTAAGTGATCCTTACTGTTGCTTGATCCAGGATTTGTGTCCATATATGCCTGATAGTAGGCAATTGCAAGGGCAATTTCTCTATCCTCGGCGGCAATGCGGGAGAGAGTTTGATAAGCATCACTGATACGCACTCGGTCTCTGATTGCTTGGTCTAGCCCGCGTTTAAATGCTCGGCGGGGGGCTACAGTGAAGTAAGTTTTATCTTTGAGGTTGATATAGCTCGGTGGATAAATGGCGGCTAACTCCTCAACCGATTCTATAAATTCTTCTTGTTTTCTTTGCTTGGCAAGGTATTCGAGACGCTTATAGTGGATGTCAGACCCATATGGACTGAGTTCCAATGCCTTGTCATAGAGTTGAGTTGCATTATAAGGATTTTCGGTGTGTGGGTAGCTTTCAGAATGCAATCCCTCCAGCGCTGCCTCCACCGATGCCAAACCGCTAATTGCCTCAACTTCAATAGGATTTATCTCAGCTGCCAATTGGTAGAAGGTATTTGCAAGCTCTAACAACTTGGAAAGCACAGTTCTATCATCTGTGGCAGTGGCTTCAAGAGAGTATAGCTCACCAAAGCCCAGAGCAATATCCAGAAGATCATTAGAAAAGAATGATTTTTCACCACCTGGCAGAGTATCAAGAGCTTTCACTAAAGCTTTTTCCGATGCAGAAAAATTATGACTTTGCAAATATCTCCGACTGGTCTGATATGCATACCTCGATTGGAGAAGTTGGAAGAGTATGCAGAGAATACAGATAGTGGGGGTTATAACAGCAAGGGAGGTCAGTTTTTTAAAAACTTTCGAACCCTTAATCCCCGTAGTAACTTTGGTAGTATTTGTAGTTTCCATCTTGGGCTCTATCCACCTGATTCAGAGTGACCCCGAGGATGTTGGCTTGGGCGTTTTGCAACTGCTGTATTGCATCCTGTATAACCTTCTTATGAACTCCACCAGATTGCACAACAAGGATAACACCATCGGTCTGTGGAGCCAAAAGCAAAGCGTCACTGGCTGGAATAACCGGAGAAGTATCAATGATAAGCACATCAAACTTATGCTTGAGAATATTAATCAGATACGTCGTTCTGGTTGAACTAATGAGTTCCGAGGGATTTGGTGGAATTTTACCGGATGGCAAGAGATAGAGATTATCATGCTTGGTAGGGATAATCACCTTCTTTACTGCATCTTTAATATATGATTTTGCTGTTTCATCACCAAAAAACTCGCTATACAGACTATCGAAGTCGCACTTGCTTTTCAGTGATAATTCCATGTCATCCTCTGCAAACGGTCGTAGAAGAAAGAAACCTCCCTTCATAGAGGAAATAACCCGAAATGCCTCCATCGTATGGCTGAAAAGTATTCTGTTGATATCTTCTTCAGCGACAAGTCCTAGACTCAAGAGAATTCCTCCGAGTCTGCGTAGGGATTTTTGCTGATGTCCAAGTGCAGTATTAGCTTCAGCTGCTGTTAAGATTTTCTCCCGAACAAGTGTGTTTGCAAGCTTTTTTGAATCTGGTCTGTTTTTCCAGTAAATATCAACAAACTCTCCTTTACGAAAAAACAGTTCTACCTCATTGACATCATCAACCAGGCTCATAATGCAGGTACGACGCTGTAAAGAGCACAGGGTTATTACATCTTTAAGTCCATAATCCGAAATCTTGCCTCGCACAAGATGTTCTCCGAGAGTCTCTGAAATAAGCGTAGACAATCCTTTATTCTTGGCAGTTGAAAATCGTGCTGTGAGGCCAGGTTTTCGCAGGTCGGCATCGACCATTACAACTGTCTTACCGGTTTGTGCAATAGTATGGGCTAAATTTGCGACCGTGTTTGTTTTACCCTCACCCTGGATTGCACTCGTTATCACTATGGATTTAAGCTCTTTTTCCATGGCAGAAAAATAGAGATTCGTCCGTAGAGTACGGTAGGATTCAGCATAGCCCGACTTACCTGAGAAGTTACTGACAAGTGTCTTCCTACCAACAGTTGCTTTTTCTGATGATCGGGGAAATTTGAGCAAAAACATATTACAAAGCCTCCTTTCTGTCAGCCGCATCTGCTATCGGAATTATAGAGAGAACAGGAAGCTCGAGGTAGTTTTCTACATCCTCTTCGGTCCGAACAGTCTGGTCAAGATATTCGAGGAAAAATGCCATTCCAATACCTCCAAATAGGCCAAGCAATATACTTAGCAAGAGGTTTTTCTTTTTGTTAGGAGAAACCGGATAAATAGGTACTGCGGCCATTTCAACGATACGAATATTGGAATCAGCACTATTACTCATCATCCCAGACTCTTTAACCTTTGACAGTAGAGTATCATAAAGATTCTGACTTGTTGTCATGTTGCGTTGGAGAATTGTATAACGCAGCTCATTGCCACTGGCATCCACTGCATCCTCTTCAAATTCGGATATGGATTTTTCCATTA
>CAZWVC010000288.1:0-5742 GCA_964637245.1 uncultured Desulfocapsaceae bacterium | reverse complement strand
GCTTTTCACTTTTTCCTCCTTGAAACGTGAGTTATAAGTAGTTTCTTTGTAAATAGTCCCTTACTTTTCGGAAAAATTCATCCAAACAACCATCAATTCTCACAAATATATCTTTACAAGCCGCTATCAAAGGCTGCGCAAGAGAAAGCTTCCAACGCTCCGCAACACCAGGATGCTTCAACTTGACGGTTGCCGTCGCTATATTAGGCGATGTGGAGTGCTAGGAAGAACTCCTTATTGAGATACCATTTCTTATACTAAGGACTCACAATATCACTCGAGCTTTTTATTTGCTCTTTACTTGACTTTGGTGCTACTGAGTTCTCAATAAACATGCATGAAGCTTGAGAAATAACGATATCCATGTCTCCACTGGATCCAAACGTTTGAGAAGCACGTATGTAATAAGTTTGCGTCCCGGCTAAATGGGGGGAGACAAAGTGAGTTGTAAACGCATCATAAGTATTGGTGTTATTCGATGATGCATTTCCACCAATTACTTCTGATGGCGTGGGATCACCAGATGAGGATTTTGTCCAGCCTACCCTGCCATAACCTGTAGAACCATTAACATCATAATCAAAACTACCAACAGCAATGCAGGAAACATAACCATTAACCGCTGTAGTTACTGTTAAAGAATCTACTGTTAACCAAGTATTTGGGCTGAGACTAATTCCGAGTTCACCAGGACCCCAATTTCTACCCGTATAGCTAATACCAGTTTTACTTTTTGAGTTCGACATAGGAATAATTACAGCCTTTTCATGTGCCTCAGATATGCATGCGAAAAAAAAGATAAACAACATAAAACATAGAATCCTTTGGATAAACATTTTTACCTCCCAAGAATTAAATTGAAATGTTTAAAGCTGATTACTTAAGATATTCAGGTGCTTGTCATCTCCAAACATAACAAACTAATGGGTCGAACACAACAGGTCTTGGTAAATAGCAGTTTTTTTCAGTTCCTATTGTTGAACATTCGTTACAGTCTTAATTGAGGGTCGTTTACACTTCTAAGTAATGATTTTTTCCATCCAAAAGATGGAAAGGGAGGATAGCATAGCTTAAAGGGAAACGTCGAAAATGGAGCACAGAATTAAGTTCATGAAAATGTTGTCTACCTGATCCCTGCTCTTATCGTTTCTTACTGGGTACCGTCTTCTGGGTGGGACTGCTCTACACCGATGACAGATAGGGTGCAGTCTGTGAGCTGGTTGCAGGCTGAAACACTAAAGGTCTGGTGCGGGGATTTCTCCCTGATTCGGCCTTAAAGCCAAGAGCCGGCCAGGCTATTGCCATCTTTCTTATGTTCAGCAACGGAGTCGTCAAAAGGAAAGTTTGTCCAAATCAGGCAAGGCAAGTAGATGATAGGTGATAAGTAATCGCTTTGCAAGCCCACCTTAACTTTTACCCATATTTCTGTCAACCAGCTATCAATTCACCTCAACCTTTCTTTTTACCACCGTCAATTCAAGAAATTTTCGTTGACTCAAGGAAGTCAGCTACAAATTCATCCTTTATAGACGCCTCACGCACCTGTTACCGCTAATATTGGACAGACACAATCATTACCAGCCTATACTTATTAAAATCATAGACCAGTTCCTCGTATTTCGGCCAGACGTCATTGCAGGATGCAGTAAGCTTTCATCGATAGATGACTGAAAAATCACCTGTTTCATATTTTAGCTTTTCCAGGGAAAAGGTATTACGGCTTATTTACGGAGAGAGGTTTTCCTGCCATGGATAATGGTAAGGAACTTTGCCAGGGCTTTTACTGCACACTGGCTGAGTTTGCCCGGTAGTATGCGGTCATAAAGAAAAAGCTTTCAAAATATTTTGGGAATAGAAAAACATACTGCCTATGAGGTACGGGATAAAGAACCATCTCTTTGAAATGATGGCCGAACAGGACCACTTTTTTATTATTACAACCGGGGCAGGTAAGCGACCGAAGGCAGACTCCGGAATTAGCGGCCACGGCAACTTAAGGCGAGCAGGTTTTCGTGACTGTAAACTGGACAGTTTAATGCGGGCAGGTAAGCGAAGTGCGAGACTTCGGAAACCCTGATAGAGCCCCTCTACATACAAGATATTTAAGGCTCACAGATGGCTGAAGGATACTTTAAAAAAAACAAAGCCGACTCGACAAGCGATTCACTATTGCTGTTATCGTGCTCCCTCTATAATTGCTGGAAGAAAAAATGGCCAGGGATTGTAAGTGCCATATTCAAAGGCCCCGATATCGTATAAGCTACCGATTGGCCTGTGGTTACTGTTGAGGTCATAACTTAGACCAATGCCTGAACAGGCATCGATTGCTGGTGAGGTTTCCTGTAATTTATAATTTAAAGTCGATATAAACTGAGGGTTCTGGTTGGTTCCATAGACACCACCCTGGTCAATATTGCATGAATGGTTGGAAACCGTTCCTGAAATTCCCCCACCATTGTTATAAACTATTGAGTTATTTATGGTATTGATGCCTCCACTGGAGAATGTAACAGCAACTCCTGAATTACCGGCAATTGTGCAATGATTGAAGGTGGCATCTCCTTGAAGCGCCCGCAGCACTCCATAGGAACCAGCGGTATCGCTATTTGAAAAAAAGAGACTGTTAGAAAACGTTGCAGAAGGCGAAGTCCCTGCCTGATAGACAGCACCTCCAAAACGAGCTGAATTATTTCTTAAGTAGGATCTGTTGAGGCTGAGCGAACTGTTAAAACTATACACTGCTCCGCCATTTCCCACTAAATTACTGTCACTATCGGCAGTATTGAAGCTTATGTTGCTGCATGTGCTCAAATTCTTGCTACATGATGAATGATTCACATCCATGACCACGGTTGAATCTATAGAATACAATGCACCACCGCTAGCGTTTGCTCTGTTAAAAAATAACTGGTTATTTATTGCATTAAAGCTGCTGTCATTGGCAAGATAGACAGCACCGCCATAGTTGGTTGCCTCATTATTCTGAAAGATGGAATTAGTCAGGCTTATAGTACCCTCATCGCTGTAAATTCCAGCACCATCTTCAGCGGTGTTTTCTTTATTTGCTCCACTTGTTCCGATAGAGAGATTGTGGCCGATAAGCTTCGCCCCTCCCCCTTTTAGGTGTATCGCACCACCCTCTATAGCACTGTTGTCATATAGACCTACGTTATCTAGATTCAAAGTACAACCGTTACTGTAAATGCCTCCTCCCCAACCTAGATCGCCAGTGGCTGTGTTTGAGTATATCTTCATGTTCTTTATATCAAGTATAGCAAGTTCACCATCCATATCGATGCCCCCTCCAATATTTGCGCTGTTGCCATAGATTTCTGAACTTGCATCTTCGCTCATCACAGGGCCACCGCCAAGAATACCGCCTCCTTGACTGGTTGCAGTATTATTATAGATATCTGAATCGTTCTGCAGTGTCAGACGAGAAATTTGATTCCCGTAGATCCAAATACCAGCACCACTATCAGCTTTATTGTTAAACACCTTGGTATTATCCAGAATTACGTGTCCACCCTTTATTAGTATTCCACCACCACCATTTGCAGATGGGCAGTCAGAAATATGCAGACTCTTTAATGTTACCGGTATATTATTGCCATTTTCCACAAAAACTCTTGAGCCCGTTGCCCCTCCGCCGTTTATTCGAGTGGTACCAGCAACTATTGATGAGCATGAGCTGTTATAATTTCCCTCAAGCACCAGGGCTTTATCTTCTATGGATATGGTTTCACCATAGGTTCCAGCTGATATTTTTAAGGTGTCACCCGATTGAGCAGCATTGATGGCTGCCTGAATTGTAGTATAAATGCAGCCTGAATTGTTGACGCCAACCCTGGTAGCATGAGCAGAAAATACAGTGAAAAAAACAAACGGGATAAAAAACAGATAAACAAGTCGAGTCATGACGGGCCTCACATCCTGGAAGAGTTGAGTTGTCGGAATCTTATGTATATTGATGTTTTTTTAGTAGGAAGTCATCTACCATAATTGAAATGGGCAAATTTAGGTGATAAGTAGTAGCTTTTTAAAACCGCCCTAACTTTTATGCAAATATTTTTCAAGCGCTCTGCAATTCCCAGAAACCTAACCTTTTCAAGATGTCATTTCAAGTATTTTATGATGTACTCGTTGAGTACCCTGGTGATTCAGTAAGTAAAAGCTCTCTCAATGATCCTATTAAACCCATTTTTGAACAGAAGTGTCCATTGAAGATCGTACAGCTTTTTTGAACAATCGAAAATCATCTCTTCATATTCCGGCCAGCCAACATCGTATAGCACAATTTTAACTCGCTCGTTATAGTCCATTTCCAGCATGGGTGATGCTCGCTGGCTACTCCTTTGTTCGTATAGCCTCAGATGAGTAAGAATTTTTTTGATTAGGATTTCACATGAGAAAGCGATGACTTATCAATTTTTCTGGAGATATCTTCATCTCTTCAATTCCCATCAAGACTCTCTCTGACTTTGACAGCTAGCTCATTTATAGAAAAAGGTTTGGATATAAAAAGGACATCATCTTCCAATACACCTTGGTGGGCGATAACATTTGCTGTATACCCGGACATGAAGAGAGTTTTGAGATTTTGGTACTGCCTTTTTAAGCGCTTCGATAGTTCTTTGCCATTCATTTCAGGCATCACTACATCTGTAATTAACAGGCTAATCTCCTTGTCTTGTTTTTCGGTCAATCTGAGGGCCTCAAGTGGACTTGCGAAAGCCAGTATCACATATCCCAGGTTCCCCAGAATTTTTTCAGCCAACTCCAAAATTAATTTGTCGTCCTCAACCAACAAAACCGTCTCACCCTTACCTAACGGCATCTCATTCTTATCAAACTTATCAATAGTAGAAATATCCGTAGCCGAACCTTTATGGCGAGGTAGATAAATTCTAAAGGTTGTTCCTCTACGAGGTTCACTGTAGACGTTTATAAACCCTTTATTCTGTTTAACAATCCCATATAAAGTGGACAGGCCCAGTCCAGTTCCCTTACCAAGTTCCTTGGTTGTGAAAAATGGTTCAAAAATATTCTCCAGAATATCAGGTTCCATACCAACACCATTGTCGCTGAAAGAGAGCAGTACATATTCTCCAGGACTAAAACCGTGATGGTCATCACAATATTCCTGGTCAAAAGTGATATTGTTCGTTTCAACCGTAACCTTGCCGACATCCTTTATTGCATCTCGGGCGTTTACGCAAAGATTTGCCATGATTTGATCAAGTTGTGATTTATCCATTTTTATCTGCCAAACGCCTGAGCCAGGCCTATATAATAGATCTATATTTTCTCCGATCAACCTCTGGAACATGTCGAGCATTTTGCCGATCGTCTCGTTTAAATCCAAAATTTCTGGGGCAATTGTCTGGCGACGTGCAAAAGCCAGTAACTGCCGGGTGATATCTGTTGATCTATTTGCTGCAGTCAAAACCTTTTCAAGATGAGATTGCAGTGAGCTTCCGGGCAGCGCATCTTGCATAGCCATCTCAGTGTAGCCGATAATTATGCTGGAAAGGTTGTTGTAATCATGCGCAACTCCCCCTGCCAGTTGGCCGATGGATTCCATTTTTTGAGCCTGGAGAAGTTGGTTTTGAAGCTGTTTTTTTTCTTTTTCTATCTCTTTTTGCTCAGTGATATCCGATACCGTTCCAAATAACCGGGAAGAATTGTTTGCATCATCCGATAATGCCAATGCTCTCCCCTTGAGCCATTTTTGTTGACCAT
>CAZWVC010000287.1:0-5772 GCA_964637245.1 uncultured Desulfocapsaceae bacterium | reverse complement strand
AAATTTCACGGTCAAAGGAATTATGTTCACTGGTTACTGTACCGGTGTGTCATTGATTCAAGGTGCAGGTCATATCATTGGCGGTGCGGGTAATGGAGAGCGAAATGTCTTTCTCAACACAACAGAACCGTCAATTTTTCTTCAATTTGCCGGAGCAACTGATGGTTCAACCACTGCAACTATAAGCAACAACTACATCGGGACAATAAACGGTGAATCTTACCTTGGGGCTGAAGAATTCTTCGGAGATACAGGTATCTGGCTCAACCGTCAGGCTACAGAGCAGTATAACTCAGAAATTATTATCGAAAACAACGTCATAGCTGAGCAGGACACAGCAATAGAAGCCACCTATACCAAGCACATTATCATCAGGGACAATCAGATTGGCCAATTTAACGGTCAGAAATTACCAAACAGGGTTGGAATTTCTCTCTATTCTGCTAGTGAGGCCAGTATTACAGGCAATACAATTTCCGCAAGTACCTACAGACAGGTTTACATCGATTCAAGTTCGTTTACATCTCCTATGGATGGCAACACCATTGTTGGAGGAAATTACACAACCTCGCCGGAAACGGGAATCGTCTGCGAATCAATTTCAAACGGAACAATCAGTAACAATACAATTCGTGATCATGCTGGTGATGGCATGAACCTTTCAGGTTCAAACACTATAACCGGCAACACCATCTCATTAAATGGGGGCAACGGAATTCAAACTTCCTCAATTCCAAGCACGGTCATTCAAGACAATACAATCATCTGGAATAACGGCGATGGCATTAACATGGCAGGTGGCAACGGAACAACTGTCAAGGGCAACCTCATAGGTATTACTCCTGCTGGGTTCAATGGGGCTAATGGCGGTAATGGTATTCATATTTCCTCAAGCAGCAACACCATTGGCAGCTCCGTTTCCGGAAATGAAAACTACATAGGCTGGAACGGTGAAAATGGTATTCTAATCGAGGGTGTCAGTGCCACAAACAACCAGATTGGCGGTAATATCATCGGCTCAACTCCACTTGGCTCAAGTGGCTACATCAAAGCGCCAAACGGAAAACATGGAATAGCCCTCTATGATCAGGCCGAATCCAATTATGTTGGTAAGATCGGTCCGATTTTTACAGCAAACTATGTTCTTGGTTCTACCTGGAGTGGAATTGCTGTAGTAAATAGTAATCATAATGAAATTCTCTTTAATTATATCGGAACCGATGGCTCAGCAAGAGCATGGGGCAACAATTACTATGGCATCCATGTGACTGGCAACAACAACATTATTCGGGCAAATACAGTTTCCAATAACGGGTTCGGTGCAGCTCCACCTCGAGCGGGCATTGCCATTGAAGGACCCGCTGCCTTTGGGAATAACCTTATACGAAACAGTATCTCTCGAAATGGAGATAAGGGTATAGCGCTGCTCAACGGTGGAAATCAAAATCTTTCCCCACCAACTCTTCAACGAAATGGTATTGAACTATCAGGCCAAACCTATCCAAACAGCGAAATACAATTCTATTCAGGAAGTGAGCAGGACCAGGGAAAATATTATGAAGGGTCCACGACAAGCACCGGCAGTGGTTCTTTCTCGTGGACAAAGATCGGCAGTTTTAAAGGGAAATATGTCATGGCAACGGTAACTACCGTACCTGGTGGTTCCACCTCCGAATACTCACCCCCTGTAAAAGGTGCTTTTCCCTATATTCTGTTTCACCAGATCTTTAACCGGCGGAAATAGCCAGAAAACAGAGGAGTCAGTAATTCCAGTATCTGGGTGTATCTGAAGGAACATATTACCCCTAGATAAAATTCTCGCAGACTGAAAGAGAGTGAGTTTTACATTGGAAGAATCTGGGAGAGTTCTAACTACATTCACAAATGTACTTAAACACTGACAAAAGAAATTAAAACACGACAATGTCAGCAGTAAGTTCATTGACTATATTTTACAAGAACTTATCCGGTGCCCCGGCATTAATCGCTCTTTTCAGTACCCCCTTCGGAGTCGGAGTTTATGCCCGATTAGGGTACTAATCTGTGGCAAAAATGTGACACTAGGATTAGAATTAATTTCCATCGAAATCAGGTAATTAGCTGACAATACATTACAAATTGTTCTCCAAATTATAGCAAGATGGAAAAGCATAATTATTGGTACTGGCAGGCTTATAGCATCAGTTACAGCGAAATTACCCAATGGAGGGGAGAGTAATGTCAGCTGAAATGGAAATGTTCGTTACCTTATGTGACTCAATTCATTAAGGTTAATAGCTTATTAACAACTGCATTATGAGTAAATATCTCGTTAGAATTATGGCTAACTTCAGGAATAATTATCCAATGATGCTTGGAGTTTTGACCACCTTTCACAAATGACTGCAAATGATGTTTATATAACATTCCTCTCTCATAACGATTTTCCCCTTGCACCTCAACTTCACAAGATTTGTCGAGACTCCAACTTCGTTTTGTGTCCTCTTGACCTAACAAAAATACTATCGGTCTGTTCATCAACCTAGCTTGAATATCTTGTTTGGATATCGAATATGCATATCCATAAAGATTCTCAAGACCATATTTATAAGCATTATAACCTTCACATCTAGCCAGCTCATTCCTTGATCGTTTTAAGATTTCTCCATTTGAATTAAATTGATAGCGCATTGCATCAAGGTATAGGTAGCTGGAAGGATTTGCTACGACATAGTAAACTGAGACACCTTCATTTTTGAAGTTCTCATGATTGTTGTTTATCGCAGCATATCTTGAGATAAATTGTCCCCCTGCTGAATGTCCCAATAGGATTACCTTGTAAATATCTGAATTCTCTTTTGTCACAAAGCCAATTAACTTGTCCATAACCTCATAGCTACTAGCGCTAGGAAATCTCTCATTGAATCCTTCAGAAAGAGATACACCACCACTCCTCCACTGTCGGCCCCAAAGCAGTAATCCTTTTTCGTCTGGATCTATCCCTTCAAGAAATTGAGGAGCAACGATCATGTATTGCTCTTTTGATTCACCAAGCTTCTCAATAATTCGCATACCTGTGTCAAATGATTTTCGAGCATTTAAACCCGCCCCATGAACGATCACTATCAAACTTTTCAGATCCTTGTTGGATTTGTCTAAAGAGTGAGAAGTAAAGACTGGAATTGATAATTGAGCATTGTTTTTATCGAATGTAAATCTATCGGGGGCAACATCAACAACACAGTTTAAAAACATATACCACATGCCCTGACAGCCACTTAGACAAAATGTCACCGCAATTATTGAACTAAGAACAGCAAGTTTTCTCATAATAAACCTTCGTCATTATTTTTCTACTTATACTAGTGTCCTGTCATGCTTCACCTGTAGCTTAGAGCTTGTTATTCTGGCCTCCTGACGTCGTTGCTTAGTCAGTCACGTAGCGCTGCTACGCTCCTTCCTGCGCGTCTAGCAGGAAACCAGAATCCCGGCGCTCTATTACAACATTTGAAACATGACACGACACTAGAAGGCAAGGGCCATTAGGTGAGCGTCCAAATTAATTATTGATTATGACTGATGATCTCCACGATTTCCTAGAATCATCTTTACTCTTAAACAATGTCCTTGGCAATCTAAGAATTCGTCAGGTATTCTAGAGAAAGGTTTAGTATGTTTATCCTCAGTTTGGATTGGAGAAGCTGGTTGTGCTGCTGCGAGGGTTTTAGATATAATGTGGAGAAATGTTACTACTCAAATTGAGAAAGAATCAAGATATTAAAGTGGTCAATATTTCGAATGTTGCTGTTAATCATAGCGATACAGTCTGCTGGTTAATATCAGAATATGAAAGTGTGCAGCTAAAGATGTTAATAAACGATTCTGAAAAATCCTAAGTATTCCCCGTCTTTATTTTTTGAAACATTTAATTTTAGCAGTTCGTTTATATTTGTTGAGTTGTTTTTACCTGTCTCAATATACATTTGGCTGGTTAGTACCACCTTTTCACCCAGCCATACTTTGAAATGAATGTGGGCTGGACGAGGCTCATACTTTCCCGGAATGATAGTTTTAAACGTGTATTTACCTGCTTTATCTGTTTTCGCTCTTCCCCAGTATTGAAAGAAAGGGTCTCTTGTCCCTTCAGACCTATCTCTTGGATGTCTGTATAGACCATCACCATCTGTCTGCCATATTTCTATGATAACATCTCTCTGAGGATTTCCATTTTCGTCAGAAACAACTCCTGTTAAATTTAATACTTCACCCATTGCTGACTTTGACTTTCCTTTAACATTTGTAAGATCATTATCCTCATCTGATTGTCTCTCAATGGGATAATAAGGCCCTTCCATATCTCGTGGCGTCATTTTGTATTCAGACTGTGCATAAATATTTGGCACCAAAGATAAAGCTAATATAATAATTACGACATTTATTTTAAGTCGTTTATACTCCATAAGTATTCTATATTTTTCGATTTAAACAATTTTTTGAGCAGTCCAATACACATAAAAATGTAAGCATCCAGTAAACTAATACCAGCGTGACCTAGAAATCTCCTCTAGGAGCGTGTCGGAGAATAGGCTTTTTTGCTCAGATCAAGGCCTTTTCAGAAAATCAAGCACAGCCATATGATTGATATCGGAGTCTGCGCTTACCTGCGAGCATTGATTTTCTGGAAATAACGATGAGATGGGTAAAAAGGACATTTTCCGACAGGTTCCTAGGTCATGCCATAAATTTTTAGGGATAGCTGCACGGTAAACATTGCTTCGATCAGGAGTGCGCAGCAAGACACTACTAGCAATCTAAAGCAGATAATCGATTGATAATCAAGAATATTTATTCTATTCTTTGCTCCTAAATTTAGAAAGCAAACAGCCCTCATTAATAATCACAGTAGGAATATAAAGTTAATGCATTATCAGGGTACTGAGACCTATGATATATCAATTTTACCTCCTCTATAAACAGATTACATCAATGAAAAACTTCAGCTGGTTTCTCCTTTGATTACAGTTGGTCGGGTTATGGTGAACTTGTTTATGAAATGTCAAAACCTGCCAAAAGACATGTTTTTAGAAAATTGACTGTTTTTGATGTAAGAATTTGGGAATATGGTAGTGTGCACTGTCGATAGCCCCTTGCTATAACAAAATGGTGGCAAAAAGCACTGTGTGTAATATTGATTAATGCCGGATGAAGTTCAGAACATGAAAAAAATAGGGGAAGGATAGCCTTTCCTAAGAAAGCGATGACTTACACATCACTTACCGAATGCTGCAATGACCATTGATATAATCGAACCCTTTGCCGATGAAAAGGCGACGATTCAAATTGTCTCTAACTCGAGGGTCAAGGAGACCAACAGTCAGGAGGCGTTGACAACAGAATTGTACATGGTTGGGGCCGAGCTGGTGAAAAATAAAGATTTTCTTGAAATCACCTCTCCAGCGACTCTGAGGTACGAAGCTAAAGACACCTTAAGCGATCTTCGTATTGCCATATGCTTCTCTCTTGCATCACTTGGGGATACACCTATTACAACCAACGGCCCAGGTTGCACTTCCAATATACCCTCCAATAACCTTAAAAAGCTGCCACAGAACTGTTTCTTGAAACCCTGCCTCCCTAACCATCCCGAAAGAAATTCCATCCACCGGACCCGCAGAATCAATTTTAAGCGAGGCCCGGATTCTATTTGCTGAATTATATATTTGACTACAGGAAATGCTGCCAGCCTGGTTGGTAGATTTGTAGATCTGCATCCTTTTCTCATTTAAAGCTATA
>CAZWVC010000286.1:0-5774 GCA_964637245.1 uncultured Desulfocapsaceae bacterium | reverse complement strand
CTTTCCCATGTTGGTGTGCCTGCGAGACCAATTTCTTCACCGGGAACTCCAACTGCTAAATCACAATAGCTGTCTCCGTTAAAGTTTCCTGCAGCAACAGCATAGCCAAAATGATCATATGACTCTATGCCATCAGTGGTTGAGGAATGAAACAGCAATTGATTGTTTGCAGATGTTAGCCCTTGGCTGGAACCATAGATGATATTGACTGCTCCGGCATCGTCATTCCCGCTGACATCTTCAAATGGGACACCAATAGCCAGATCTGTTCTGTTGTCGCCGTTGAAATCACCTGCTGCAAGTGCATACCCAAACTGGTCGGCTGCTTCAGAAACATCCTGAATATCAGTCGAAAACTGGGTCCAGAGTTGATTGTTGACTGTTGTGAAAATAGCGCGATAGCCATATATGATATTGACCGCACCTGCATCAATTATGTTGTCGACATCTTCATCAGGAACTCCTATGGCAAGATCCGTGGTACCATCACCATTAAAATCGCCGATTGCCAAAGAACTCCCAAAATGATCCGATACTTCAGAATCCCCTAATATTCCAAAAGAATTCTGATTCCAGAATTGATTCTCTCTAGTGGTTATGCCGCTTGAAGAACCATGCAACACCTCAATGGCTCCTTCTTGTGAAATTGTGCCTGCCAAAAGATTTTCACCTGGTACCCCCACGATTAAACCACCATAAATTTTCTCTGCTGCCAAGGAACAGACGGGTATGGTTACGCTGATGATCAGGGATAGCGTCAGGTAAGTTCGCCATGATACCGCACAGAGTTTTTTCATTAGAAGCCTCTGATTAGTGATTGCGAGATATTACCCTGAACAAAGAGTTTTTGAGAGTTCCACAAGTTTCAGGGTCGGAGTTCTACAAGTTGTGACATCATTTTAATAAATCATCGAGATCATATCAACCATTTTTCGGAATTTATGTGTTAGAATTGGCAACAGTGACAGCTGTTACTGGTTCTAGCATCCCGTTGCCCCTCTATATATTAACCATGTAACACTTTTACATTTTTTAACCTATCATCTTGGTTTTTGGATTTACCTATAATTATAACAAACCAGTATCCAACACCTCGGTATTGAATAAGATTTAAAGACAGGTCTTGATTTGTGAATCAAGGTTTTTCTTCACTCGTGTGAGTGACGGGGTTATTTTAACGTTACTTTTTTATGTTGAATTAGTGCTTCTAAACTTTTAATAACCTTATCATTTTTCCTCGCTTGCAAATGGTGTAGCATAAAAGTATTGTAGTCAAAGATATTTTTTTTCTTTGAATATTCTCTTTGACCACAGAGTAACTATAAACAGCGAATACGGACTATGACTATTTTGGATGAGAAAGGCAAACTCCAGCACGATTCCCCTAATATTGTTCTTGAGGGTCTTGGGAGTCAAAAATGCACCCGTAAAGCGGAACTTAGTGAAACTGACAAGCATCTCAGGCGAGAGATCGGTGGGCGGAAGCGTGCAGAACAAATAAACCGGGTTCTATTTCGAATTTCAAATGCTGTCAACACTACTAAGGATCTAAACGAGCTGTACGGATCAATTCATCGAGTACTTGGCGAGGTTATCGATCTTACCAATTTTTTTATCGCCATTTACCACAAAGAGTCCAACCGAGTGTCATTTCCCTATTTTGTCGATCAGTATGATTCAGGAAAAGTATATGCTGACCAGATAAATGAAGAAAACTCTTTAACCGGCGAAATACTGATCACTCAAAAGGCTGTATTTCATAAAAGGGCTGATCTGCAGCTACGGGTTGCCCAAAACAGGCTCATTGGTACAGCGCCAGAAACTTGGATTGGTGTTCCCTTGAAGATCAAGGGTGAAGTTATTGGGATTATGTCCACCCAATGCTATGAAGATCAGGATCGTTTTGCCCCAATTGACTTAGATATTCTGAATTCCATATCAGATCAGGTTGCTTTGGCCATCGAGCGAAAAAGAAATGAGCAGTCTTTAATTGCGAGTGAAAAGAAGTACCGAACAATTATTGAAAGTATTGAAGACGGATACTATGAAATAGACCTAAAGGGAAACCTTACCCTTGTTAATCAGGCATTGTGTAAAATGCTTGGGTATTCTGACAATGATCTCCTGGGAAAGCATACAGCTGGATTTATGAGCGAAGATTCTGTGCAGAAAATCAATGAATCATTTACTGCTGTTCTGGTCACAAAACAGCCGGGGAAAACACTTGAACTTGAACTTATCCTCAGTGATGGGGAGAGTCGTTACGTTGAAACAGTCGTTTCAAACATCAGCAATGATGAAAGTGAATTTATTGGTTTCAGGGGCATTGCCCGTGATATAACTGAGCGCAAGATTGCTGAGCGATCCCGAAAGATTCTGGAGGACCAACTACAGCAGGCCCAGCGACTTGAGTCTCTCGGTACTCTTGCAGGCGGTATTGCTCATGATTTTAACAATCTGCTCATGGGGATTCAGGGCAGAACTGAATTGATGCTCAATGATCTTAACCACGATCATCTTCACCACTCACAGCTTAATACCATTCTAAAATACCTTGAAAGTGCAGCAAATTTGACAACAAGGTTGCTAGGGTTTGCCAGAGGTGGGAAATATCAAGTTCAACCAGTTGATCTCAATTTGCTGATTGAAAAAAGTATTCAAATGTTTGGTCGTACAAAAAAGGAAATCACAATAAATTGTTGCCTGGAGAAGGAACTGCGCGCCGTGGAAATTGACTCTGGCCAGATTGAACAGGTAGTGATTAACCTACTTGTCAATGCTGCACAGGCTATGCCGGGGGGAGGGGATGTCTGCATTGCAACAAGTCTGATATCACTCAATGAAAAGGAAGCCCAGGTTTATAATATCCGAGCTGGACACTATGCTCGAATGGTGCTTTCTGATACTGGTAAAGGCATGGACAAAGAAACCATGGGAAAGATATTTGATCCTTTCTTTACCACTAAAGAAATCGGACACGGTACCGGTCTGGGCTTGGCAATGGTCTATGGAATTATACGGAACCACTCGGGTGCTATCTCCGTTGAAAGTGAATTAAATAAGGGGACTACCTTTTTGATTCTATTACCGTTATCAAATAAAACAATTTCAGGCGAATCGGAAATTGCTGTTGCATTGAAAAAAGGTTCTGAACGTATTCTTTTGGTAGATGATGAACCAATGATTCTTGAGGTAGGTAAGGAAATACTTGCTGCACTTGGCTATGATGTTCTGACAGCCTCAACTGGACAGGAAGCTCTTGATATTTACCACAGTAATCTTAACCATATAGATTTATTTATTATAGATATGATCATGCCCCACATGAGTGGTGGCGAACTTTTTGACAAATTGAGAGAGCTCAATCCCGCTGTAAGAGTGTTGCTTGCCAGCGGCTATAGTCTCGAGGGTGAGGCTCGGGAAATTATGAAGAGAGGATGCCGAGGGTTCATTCAGAAACCGTTTAGCATTTCCGAGCTGTCTACAAAATTGAGAAAGATACTAAGCTAAATATACAATACTCTAAAGTGGTGTAGGTGCTGACCCTAGAGGTGTTAAAGAAGATCTGATGGTTTACAAAGTATGAATAATTTTATTGATATAGGCCGCTGAAATTGTTTAAATATTTAGCAATATAATCAAATTAAGGGGAGAAATAAAATAATAGATAGACCTTACGAAACGATCACTTATGACTAAGTCTGATTTTATTGAATATGAATAAATATCGTAAATTATATTTATATTTGAGATATTACCTACACCTTCCTTATGGAAAAGCTCATTCTACTTCTATTATTTGTGTAATCGACAAGAGAAAAAAACATCCAGGCCTTGTGGATAGGTTTAAAACAATTATCTCTGCATATTACATTGCAAGACAAAATAATAAGCCTTTTAAAATTTTATTTTCAGATCCGGTTAATTTATTAGACTATTTGGTTCCTGGTGAATACGACTGGAGATGTACCCAAAATGATCTACAATTTTCCTTGATTTCTAGTCGGATTTTAACATATTCACCCAATAAGCTTTCGCAACTAAATCCTTCGCTACAATATCATGTCTATGATGGGGGAAATTGTTTGCCCAATTCATCACCCAATATGGGAAGTGCAATATTATGGGGGGATTTGTTTCAAGAACTATTTAAACCTTCGAGTTTCTTAAACAAGGAATTAGAAAGTGTTGGTAAGGCTGAAGATTCTTATATCGCAGTGCATTTGAGATTTGTTAACCTATTAGGTGCATTTGAAGTTAATAATCAACATATCACTCTTGAAAATGAAGAAAGAGAAAGTTTAGTGAAAAAATGTCTCGAAGCCATACAAAAATTAAGAAAAAAAACAAACATGCCCATAATGGTGTTTTCTGACAATAATACTTTTCAAGATAAAGCTGCCTTAGAGGAAGGTGTGTTAATTATTGATGGAAAAATTGAACATATTTCTTTTATAAAGGATAAGAACAGTATGATGAAAGTTTTTTTAGATTTCTACCTGTTGTCCAAAGCAAAGGAAGTATATTCTATTATCTATCCTAAGATGTATAGATCTGCTTTTCCGGCTTATGCAGCATGGTCCAATAATAAGTCATTTTACAGGATGGAATTCGATGAAAAAGATGAATGTATTTGTCGCGAGATTACAAGTTAAATGAATTTCTAACAAAAAACGATTCCTAACAATCAGTAAAATATTGTTACTTAAACAACCTAAAAAGTCCTCTGTACTTGCTGTGCTCGAGGTTAAGTTTTTACCAGGTTTGGTGAGTCTGAATATTTTTTTGTTCGCTTCTTCTTTATCTTCTGCTAGATGCAGAACACAATGGGCCATGACCACATCAAAATGGTTCTCTGAGTAAACCATATTCTCGAATAACTTGGTTCTAAAGGTTACATTTTTAATATTCTGATCTAGTACCTTGTCTTTTGCGATATGAATCATATTTGGGGAAAATCATTGGTAATGACATGTTTTACATGAGGTGCATGGATTAGAGAAGTTGTACCGGTGCCACGACCAAACTCCAGAACCATTTTTTCAAATACTCTCAAAGGAGAGATAAGAATATTATAGAAATCGCAGTAAAAAAGAGATACGGTGAAGGCACATGCCAAAAAGTATGGGAGTTTGCAAGTGGCTGGGCGATTGCAATTGCGTTTGCCAGACATTCTCTGTATCCTGACTGAAATTATCACCCTCCCAAAATAGTATGCTTGCCCGAAAAACTTAGTAAAGCGGATATTGCATGATCAGGTTAATTTATACTCTAGCATTGCTACTAGCAACAAGTAGTACCTTCGCATTCGCAGCAGATGATAGACTCAACTGGGTTGGTCACTGGAAGGGTGAAGATAAGAGGGAACAACTTGTTATGGAGATTAAAAAGGAATATGAATTTCTCTATCCAGAAATTACCCTCAATTTTACCTGGGATAAAGATCTTGAAGCTCAAGGGAGTAACTATAAATGGAAGATGGCCAACATCATAGTTGATATGATACGCAGTGGCATCATCACCTGGGATGTTGTCTTCCTTGATTTTGTAGTATACAACCATGTGGCAGAGCTTCTAGCTGATCCCAACTGGGGGAAGAAATATCTGCTCGATGTGAGCAATGAGGAATGGTTCCACAGTTCCCAAAAAGATTTTATCCTTAACACATCCCATTACAGTAATCAGACCGGAGGGGTTCTTGTGGGCCCTTACATAGAGGGTTTTATCACCTGTCTGTGGTTTAACCAAGAAGTTGCCCAAAAGGCAGGTATAAA
>CAZWVC010000285.1:0-5826 GCA_964637245.1 uncultured Desulfocapsaceae bacterium | reverse complement strand
TATGGCTTGCCCATGCAGGCTCGCCTCTGGAGAACGAGACAAAGACAAGGACATTTTTTGTCCCTGCGACTATCGTGAGCCTGATGTTAAGGAATTTGGTAGTTGCTACTGTGGACTCTATGTCTCAGAGGAGTGGAATAGAGGGACAGTTGAGCATGTTGAAGTTCCTGAGAGACGGCCGGTAGAATTAATGTAGTCATCGCCTTAATAGTAGGTTTCACTATGGTTTATCTATAACTCATTTCTGGTTGCCCCCTGAAATCTTTGCTTTAAACTAATCTTATACATATGTTGTAAAAAGTTACCAAAAGATTAAACAAGACTGTTTTGATAAAAATGCTGAATTGTGCAAACTATGGGAGAATTAGGCGATGAGATTAGCTGATTATTTCGAAAACAACAAAGGCCGCGGCATAATATCCACATCAGATAGAGAAGGAAGGGTAAATGCTGCTGTATATGCAACGCCTCACATGATGGATGAGGGGCAGATAGCTTTTATAATGCGCGATAGACTAACTCATAAAAACATTGGAGAAAATCCTTTTGCTGCATACCTATTTATTGCAGAAGGTCAAGGTGTAGGTGGTGTCAGGCTTTATCTTGAGAAAACAGCTGAGGAGCAAGATTCGGCCAAGCTCGAAGAACTCCATAGAAGAAAAAGAAGTTATGCCCAAGAAGAGGAACTCGGTCCCAAATATCTAGTGTATTTCAAAATAAATAAGATACTCCCGCTCATTGGTGCAGGAGACCCAGGCATTACCGTATAAATATAATTGGTAAGGTTTAGCACTCTATGGCGCTGGTTCCCTGGGAATCCGAATTTCTGTAATATATCAAATCAAGTATTGCTTGAGCGAACAGCACATACCGATGCAATACCATCTTTATCAAGTGCCTGGAAATAACTCTCGCGGACATCTATAAGCCAGGCTTTCTTCTTGGTACAGGTGTCACTACTCCAAATCCAGTGAATGCTATCAGCAAAATATGATTCAAAACAGAAATCACGCAATAGTGATGGCAGTCTCAATACCGAATGGAGTTCATCAACCGTTGGTAACCTCCAATTAGTGAAACCTTGCCAACTATTCAAATTAAGATAGTCGATATATTCATGAGCTTTATGCCACGGTAAGGTAAAACCAGCACCTTCCCTCTGCCACATGAGGTTCGTGTCAATGCACTGGAGAAGTCTTCTGTTGATATACTCAACCCGATGATTTTTGTATGTTCTGGGCCGCATCAACGAATCTAAATCAAACCTACCCTGAAGTTTTTTATATAGGATAAATAATGGCTCTGTCCGCAACTTTTGTTGTTGGATTGATGGGCTGGCTTGATCATAGGCGATAAATTTACAGCTCTGCTGAGACTGGCGTGACCATTTTGTAAAAATCTCGTCAAGCGCTAATCGCATTTCATGGGCGGATCTGAATCGGTTCTCAGGATTTACATCCATTGATTTTAGTATAAAACCATCCCAGTCAGTATCAAGATCTTTGTTGAGGCTGCTAGGAGCGGCGGTATTTTTATGCACAGGCAGTTGACCTGTCACCATTCTATAGGCCATAACCCCAACGCTAAAAAGATCGGATCGTTCTGTGACTTTTTGGGGATCTTTGACTTGCTCAGGTGAGGCATAATACGGCGATCCAACTTGCATTCCAGGGATCGCCATTTTCTCTTCGCCTCTAACCCGGGAGAGCCCAAAGTCGATAATTTTGATCCTGTCATCATTGGTGATCATCAGATTGAATGGTTTTATATCTCGATGAATAATTCCTGCAAAGTGGAGCCTTTCCAATCCCTTGAGGGAATGGCGAATGTATTGGTATGTCTTGTTAACACTTATCGTTCGAGATGGCTTTTCCACTCTGTAAGATTCTCCAATGAGCGAACCGAGTGAGTGGGCAAAGTATTCCAAAACAATAAAAGGAGCACCATTGTGTTCATCACAGTCAATAATTTTGGCGACATGGTCATGGGAAATTTCTCCCATTATCCGAGCTTCTTCGATAAAAATTTCGCGAAGACGCTCTAGACCGACAAGATCAACATAAATATCATCTCTGGGGAGGAGTATTTTTACAGCCACTGTCCTGCCGGTTATAGGTGCCTGAGCTTTGTATACCGTGCTCATTCCTCCTCGGCCAAGTTTTCCCAGAATGAGATATCTCCCAATTTTCTGCATTGATCACCATAACCGGTAGCCATAGGCATCCGGAAAGCCGCGTTCTTTTATTTTACGCGTAGTTTTTTTGTAATCATAAGGAACCTGTGCAATTTCCAAGGTTTTTGCAACAGTATCCCAGAAAATAAATTTTGCACTGTTACTGCCATCTCTGGGTTGTCCGACGCTTCCAGCATTAACAATATACTTACTGTCAGGTTGTAAGGTATACACCTCAGGTGTAAAACGTATTTTTTCAACCGATATACCATTCCAGCAGGTCAGGAAAAGATCATGGGTATGGCCAACAAAAAAAAGATCTATATCGCTGTTAAAAAAGAATTTTTCTAAGTCTTTATCTTTTTTATAGGTAATATATTGTAGAACGGATTCTGGCGGAAAACCATGCACAAACAAAGCATTTTCCACCACAATATTCTTCTCCAACTTGTTGCAAAAATCAATACTGTTCGGAGAAAGCAGTCTTTCTGTCTGGACAGAATTTTCTTTTGCTTGAAAGTTAAGCCAGTTTCGTATCTTGGAATTATGAATAGCGGCCTCATGATTACCAAGAACTGAAAAATAACCTTTGTTAACAAAAAGTTGAATGACCTCTTCTGGATTAGGGCCGTAACCAATTAGGTCACCTAAACAGATAACTTTATCGGGATTTCGCGAATCTATTCTTTCGATTACCGCTTGAAAAGCTTCAAGGTTGCCATGTATGTCTGAGAGTACTGCGATGAGCATGTCATTATTATCCTTCTGGTTTTCACACAATAATATCTACAGGCAATATGCAACAGACATCCTTTCCTCCGCAATTTAAATTCATTCTTACATTACTTTTTATCAAAAGTAAGCTTTTTAATCGGCTGAAAGGCCTTGAGATGGTATGATAAAAGATATTTATAAGGGGTTGTTTTCATTAGCTCACATTGCATCAAATTCGATACAACGATATTCTTGGGAATTGAGGTAATACCATGATAATACGGGTTATTCTTGCATTATTTGTTTCAGGTGCATCTGGAATATGTTATCTGGCCGGTTTTGCACGCCTAATGAGTGGTTTGCTTATCGGTTTTAGTTCTCTAGTCTGTATCTTTTTTGGGATAATTTTTATCGTTCCCAAAGAAAATAGACAGCTGTGGTTTCCGGTTTTCGGTGAAGGATCGGCATGGCCTTTTTTTCTTCTTGCTCTACTTCTTGCGGGTATTGCTGGTCTGCTGTTCATCAAGCGCAGAGAATATGTGGAAAATGAAACTGTTTCCTCACACCATTTTCAGTATTTCGTCGGGGCATTTTTTGCATATATCCTGAGCATCTTTCTCCCTTCTTTACTGTGGTTTCCGTCTGAGGAAAAACGAACTTTACTAGATGCAGAGACTCTCGGAATGCATGTTTTTTCGGGAACATGCCTCTATCTCATAGGCACCATTGCATCACTATTTCTATTTTATAAGGCATCGAAAGGTACTGCTGAAAACTATCCTGACTTAATGAGAAGAGTGGTACTCGCTCTATTTGGGATATTTCAATTTGATAAGATGCCTGCCTTTATTGCATTTCTGATGATATACTCCCCTGAGGCTAAAATCATTTATCCTTCAATTGCAGCTTTAGCACTATCAGCCTATATACCCGTGAGCTATTTTCTGCTAAAGCTAAGCTGGCAATCTGAAAGGGATATATAATTGTATTTCTGTCACTGATCAGGGAGAGGTTAAATCGTGGGAATCTGAATAAACCACAATATTCTTCATAGGCAATTCATTATTCTAGAAACTGAAAAAACAGTTATGGCTTTGAGATATTAGGTTTTTTGCGATAGCATAGAGAAAATATGGAATTTTTTTGTTCCCTGTACTGCAGTATAACATCGACTTGAGACTAACCAGTGTATTATGGCGACTAAAAAAGCAATTATCGATAATGAACTCATCAAGGAGATCATAGCTATCCGATTAGATACGCTCTGGAAAATGCTGGGGCAGAAACAAGCGGGTTTTATGCCTGAGATAAACGATGAAGGGGCTACTGGTAAGTTTGATAATAAGGGTGCAATCTTTATTCCTGGAGGGCTTATTTATCAGGATGTGGATGAGAGATTTATTCGTTACACTCCATATGGGCAAATCACTGGTGCGGTATTCAGAAAAACAATGCGGGAGTCGATGCGATATGATAATGCCACATTACTTTACCCTGATGGAATTGCCCCTGGAATAAATCTCGATGGAGGTTTTTTTTCCAAAGCAGCACGTAGAATCCATACCTACAAAAGAGCTGCCTATCGCCGCCAGTTGAAGATTGGCAATAATGTTCCTATAGAAATAACTGCAGATGATATCATTAAAAGTCACTGTCCAACCTATATGAAACCACCCTATGGAGCACGTACTCGTATAAGTTCGTGTGTTGCGGTCGGGCTTATAAATCCGCCGCTGTTCTTTGCATACTACAAAACGGAGTTGAATTTTTCCAAAAAACAATCCCAGATCTTTATTCGAGATCTGGATAGAACCAGAGACCAGGCACTCTCCTCAGATGGCAAAACGCTCTACCCTCCATACATCGTTGTCTGTCATGATACCCGTTATAAGGATAACAATTTCACTGGACTCACCCGTATTCTGGGAATCGGAAAATTTGGTGAATTTGCCACTATCTCTTTTGAGGCTATTACTTCTCAACTATTAAAAGAGATGAAAAGAAAAAAGGTGAGATATAGAGAGGATGAAATTCTTGCAGATTATGGAGATAGTAAAATTCTTGGATTGTTGCGAATATACAATCAAACCAATCCCGGCAGGCGGCTGTTAAAATATGCACTGCACATTATTCACCCAAAAGAAGATCTTGAGATCAACCTGAAGAAAATCACCGCAGAATCTAAAAAAAGATATCGGATTAAAAGGATCAGAAAATAGAATTTGCTCAAGTTAATCAATCTGATCTTTTTCTTATTATCACAGTAATCCACTGTTGATTAGGAAGGGTAGTGTTATAAAGTCGTGCCTGCACTTCTGTCATGCCAGGCAATGAATATCTTATATCGTTAATGGGAGACCCTTAAAGTGAAGAGAGGAATTTATTGAATTCCAGTCACTTGATTCTGACACTACCCCATTTTTGCAGAGGATAAATAGTATTCTCTAGCGAAAAGATCCTGCGCACTCCTGAATGACAGATCCCATTTTCATTTTCGCCATTGCAAGATTACCGTCCTTTGCTAAAATTAAAACCATGTGGAGATGTGCTTTACCCGCTTCAGTAGCTGAAAAATCTGTATTTTCATTAAGGCACCTTGCCACAATTTGAGCCTTTGGGGCTTCAATGTGCACCACCTGCCCACGACCGACATCCATCATATCTGTTGCTTTCTGAGCTTTAAGCAAAACATCATTTGCCAGTGAACCCAGTTCTTCAAGTTTGACCCCGGCATTATTCAGCTGGGCTGCCATTTCTCCATTTGGTGTAAAGATACCAACGGCCATGAAGCCTTCAACATCAGCAAGTCTTGCTAAACTTTCATTAATTTCACTCATGTTTTCATCTCCTTGTTGTGGATATGTCTCTTTTGAGTTGGAAGAAGCAGGTTTTTCTCCTGCATTCACCTTATCCTTTACATTTTCTGATGCCGATACAGC
>CAZWVC010000284.1:0-5885 GCA_964637245.1 uncultured Desulfocapsaceae bacterium | reverse complement strand
TTCCTGCGCGTCTAGCAGGAAACCAGAATCCCGGCGCTCTATTGCAACATTTGAAGCATGACATGACACTAGTCTGAATATTTTACGAATCTGGCAGGTTTATGAACAAGGCATCAAGGGTACAGCTGTTGTCTGCTACCACAAATCTTTGATAACGCAGTATTTGGGCTAGCCCGGTTCGCCCGAATTGTGAAAAGATTAAAGAATCATTTCGATATCTAAAAGGTGCAGGGTGTTATTTGTGCCATGGAATGTTTCTCAAATATCACCATAACGGTTCAATATTAGTACTATAAAATATACAAACAAAGTATTATTATGAAATGTTCTGGCTAGAATCCTTAGCCGTCATACGGCAATAGTTGTTGGGATGTGGTTACAAGACCTGCCATCATCTGCGGTATTTGATTGACTTTATCCTCGTTGTTAGCAGAAAAACAGTCAACAATTCTTCCACCAAACATAACTGCCAATCGATCTGAAATTGCTAAGGCTTCTGCAAGATCACCAGTTACTAGTAGAATACCTGCCTCTTCACGCGCTTTGAGAAGCAACTTCCAGACATCTTCCATTGCCGCTATGTCCAATCCCTGGGTTGGTTGTTCGGCAACAATGAGACGAGGACGACGGTAAAATTCCCGGGAAAGTACCATTTTCTGCAGATTACCACCCGATAATTGCCAGGCCAGTATGTTGAGATCTGGTGGACGAATATCAAATTCATGCAGGAGAGAATCCGCTTTTTTACTGGCCGCTTCCCGCATTAACCAGGGGCCCTTGGCAAAACCGTCCCTGGTTGTCAGGAGAAAATTATCAAGAAGATTGAGCCCCTGGCAAGTGGCTAATCCCTGTCTGTCTTCAGGGATGTAACTCAGGGCGTTTTTCCAGTTTCTTTTGGCAAAAAAACGTCTCCATTCCATACCAAGCAACTGTACTGTTCCATCCTTCGGCTGTTGCAGACCGCATATGATTTCGACTAACGGTTTCTGCCCATTACCCGCAACCCCTATCAAAGCGACGATTTCACCTTGCCGTACAGTTAAAGATACCTCTTTTATGAATTCGTGAGATACATCTTCAATCTTGAGAACCATTTGCTTAGGCTCGCTTGGCTGTTTGTCTACCTGTAGCAAAATCTCGCGGCCTACCATGCGTTCAGCCAACTCGGCGGTGGATGACACCCTATGCTTTTTCATTGTGTCAACTACTTCACCCCTTCGTAAAATGGCAATATCATCTGCAATTGACATTACTTCATCTAGCTTATGACTGATGAAAACGATGGCTTTACCTTCTTTAGCCATTAGTCTCATGGTAGCAAACAGTGATTTTGCTTCCTCTGGGGTGAGGACTGCGGTTGGTTCATCAAATATGAGAATTGAACTTTTACGGTGGAGCAGCTTAAGTATCTCAACCTGTTGTTTTTCTCCCATGGAGAGTTCATCAATACGCCTATCCGGCGCAAGTTTCATACTATATTTGTCGGAGAGAGAAGTGATCTCATCATTCATCTTTTTTGTGTTAAGAAAAAAGTTCCCTGCTTTGCCGAGGAATACATTTTCCATGACACTCATGGCATCAACTAATTTAAAATGTTGATATACCATACCGATACCAGCAGTGATGGCCTTGTCTGTCGTGATAAACTCAATTTTCTTGCCATTAAGGAGAATAGAACCAGAGTCAGGCTGCAGCTGTCCAGCCAGAATGGACATCAACGTCGACTTTCCGGCACCGTTCTCCCCGAGCAGGGCAAGAATACGCCCCTTATGAATGTCCAGCGAAATGTTACGATTAGCTCTAACTTTACCAAAAGATTTACTAATGTCATCAAGCTGTATAATAGGGTTGCTTTCCATTTTAGGTCGTTATTTTGAACCGGCAATGGGTTGGACAAACTGTGATTCGGTATCCCAGGGAAATAGAATCCAGGTATCTTGACTAACCTCTGTGATAAAACTATCAACCAGTGGTCTACCAGCTGGCTTTGCATAAACTGTGGCAAAATGAGCTTTAGGGATCATTTGTTTGACGAGTTTTGCAGTCCTTCCGGTATCGACAAGATCATCTATCAGAAGCCAGCCTTCACCATCACCGGAAAAAGGTTTTAGTACTTCGGCTTCTCCTTTTTTATCCTGCCAGTCATAACTGGAGACGCAAACCGTGTCGACCATATGAATATTGAGTTCACGGGCAATAATTGCTGAAGGCACTAAACCTCCTCGAGTGATGGCGATGATGCCTTTGAAGTAATGATCAGTTAACAGCCGCCAGGCCAATGCCTTTGAATCGCGGTGCAACTGATCCCAGGAGATTGGATATGTTCTTTGATAATCTGGTGAATTCGCCATAATTTACCTCGTTAAAAGTGCGACCACCGTTAATCCGATGGTTCCATGTTTACGCCAAGCGCGGCTGGAGCTTCCGACCTGCCTTTTTTCCAGGAAGAAAATACCAGTACGAGTATAGTCAGCAGATAGGGCAACATTAGCAACAGCGAGGAAGGTACTTGTGTTCCTGTAGCCTGCAGGCGTAACTGTAGTGACATAATACCGCCAAACAGATAGGCCCCGAAAACAGCCCTGCCAGGTCTCCAAAAAGCAAAAATGACAAGCGCAACAGCAATCCATCCACGGCCTGCTGTCATATTATTTGTCCACAAATGGGTGTATGCCAGGGAAAGATAGGCACCCCCCAGACCCATGAAAAAACCGCCTGCAAGAATACCAGCCCAACGGTAAAGAACCACATTTAAACCGGCTGCCTTTGCCGCATTGGGGTTTTCACCTACGGCACGAATACCAAGACCATGACGACTATAAAAAAGATACAGCCATATACAGAGGGGGATGAGGTAGGTGAGATAGACCAGGGGATCGTGATTAAAGAAAACTGGTCCTAAAAACGGTATTTTCGAGAGAAATGGAACTGCATAGGGTGAAAAGCCAGGTGCTGATTGACCGACAAAGGAAGTGCCCAGATAATTTGCAAAACCGCTTCCCAGAATGGTAAGTGCCAGCCCCGATACAACCTGATTGCCCTGAAAAATCAGGCAAACGATACCATGAATTGATGCGGTAGCTACACCTGCAAGACCTGCAGCAAAAAAAGCCAGAGAAGGATTGCCAGTGAATTGAGCAGTTACAAAACCCACAAATGCCCCAACAATCATGATTCCTTCAACACCTAGGTTGAGAACTCCTGATTTCTCTGTGATGATCTCACCCAATGTTGCATACAGGATGGGGGTACCAGACTGTACGGTAGCGGCAAGTAGGGGGATAAGCAATTCCATGATTATTTAGATTTCAAGAGTATAAGACGATAATGAATAAAAAAACCACCTGCCAGGACAGTGAGCAAAATGAGTCCTTCAATAATTCCGCCAAAAGCAGCGGGAACCTGTAGATCAAGTTGTAAATTTTCGACACCGACACGTAAGCCGGCCAATAAGAATGAAGCTATACCGATGTAGAGCGGGTTCAGACTAGCCAACCATGCCACGACAATGGCAGTATAACCATAGCCCACCATGATGCTGGGTTGCAGTCTGTTGATGGTAGCCGAAGCTTCAAGAAAACCAGCCCAGCCAGCCAGTCCACCACTTAAAATCATAACCAGAAAGACTAGCTTGTCATAAGGTAAGCCTGCATAACGTGCAGCCTTTACACTGTCTCCGCTTGCTTTGAGCTCATAACCCAACTTGGTAAATCGAAAAAACACCCAAATAACTATGGCAAGCACCAGGCAGTGCAACAACCCCCAGTTCACATTGGTGTTACCAATTTTACCGACAATACCCGCATCGGTAAAGACCGGTGTCATGGGAAAGCCAAAGCTCGTTGGGTCTTTCCAGATTCCATAGACGAGAAAATCGAGAATTAAGATGGCAATGTAATTCATCATCAAACTGACAATGATCTCATTGGTCTGCATTTTCTGCCGGAGAACTGCCGGGATTAATCCCCAAAAACCTCCGGCAACACAGGCCATTGCAATCATTGCCGGAATCAGAAACCAGGCTGGTTGATCGGGAAAGCTAAGTGCCATCCAGGTGGCACCTACTGCGCCGAGACAAAACTGTCCTTCCGCCCCAATATTCCATATCTTTAGACGGAAAGCTATCGCGACACCAAGGGAACAGAGAAATATCGGGATGGCTTTGATAAGGCAATCCTCAATTGCCCAGCGTGAACCAAAGGCGCCTTGAAAAAGTACCGAGATACCCTCTATCGGCGGTGTACCTCGTAGGACAAGCAAAAATCCGCTGAAGGTAAGTGAGAGAGTTATTGCACCAAATAAAACAAGACAGGAGCGCCAACCAAGGGGCTCCTGTCTCTTTATGACTTTAAGACGACGCATTCGCTGTCAGGTGAAAAACTATTTAGTAGTTCCGATAACACCTTCAACAAACCAGGTCATACCCAGCAATGTTTTATCTTCTGCTATCGTTCCATCAGCGATTTTGATTTTTCCATCCTGATCTTTGATTGGTCCAACAAAAACCTTAGCTTTACCTGATGCAATCTCAGCCTTTTTAGCACTGACCATATCCTGAACTTCTTTGGGAACCATCGGCCCAAAAGGCGCCAAGTCCACAATCCCTGTATCCATACCGGGCCAAGCAGCTTCAGCTTTCCAGGTACCATCTTTGACACTTTTCACAATAGACTGATAGTATGGACCCCAGTTCCATACTGGAGCAGTGAGATGGGCTTTTGGGGCAAATCCAGACATGTCGGAATTGTAACCAATTGAATAGACACCTTTCTCTTGGGCTGCTTCCTGTGGACCAGGAGAGTCTTGATGCTGGGCAATTATATCTGCACCTACATCAAGCAAAGATTTAGCCGCTTCCTTTTCCGTGGCCGGATCATACCAGGTTTTGGTCCAGACGACCCTTACGGTAGCCTTGGGATTTATCGACTGGGCACCCAAGGTAAAAGCATTAATCCCACGAATAACTTCAGGGATGGGAAAAGCGGCAGCATAGCCAATGGTGTTAGATTTAGTCATGGCACCAGCAACCATGCCAGATAAGTAGCGAGCCTGATACATTCTACCGAAGTAATTCCCCATATTTTCCGACATTTTGAAGCCAGAGCAGTGCATAAAGACTGTTTTGGGAAATTGTTTAGCGACTTTCAGCATAGGATCCATATAGCCAAAGCTGGTGGCAAAGATCACATCATAATTCTTGCGAGCCATGTTCTGGATTACTCTCTCAGAATCAGGTCCTTCAGCTACTGCTTCGACATAAGACGTGGTCACTCCATCAAGTTCTTCAACAGCTTTACGACCCACATCATGTGCATAGGACCATCCGGCATCACCAATAGGTGAAACATAAACAAAGCCCACTTGCATTTCTTTAGCAACGACAGTACCTGCGAAACCCAGAGTTAGTAACACAATTAACAAAGCATTGATAACGCGCATCATCTCCTCCTCCTGCTGGAATTTAAGAAAGGTAATAAATTTCAATAACTGTAAACCGAATAGGCTGATTGTCTATAGATAGAATGTAATAGGCATCATATACGTAATAGTGTTGATCCTGTCAAAGAAAATTCGAGTATTTGGGAGAGGTATTTTAAAAATCTTTGTGTCATTTTCGCATCCATACTGGGTAATATACTAAATATCAAGAGGTTGAAAGGAAAATGAGGAAAAAATATGAGTTTTTTAAAAATGTGTGCATCACGATCATGATGGCCATCTTTATTTGAAATCAATGAATAATCTTCACACTATTGTTCCTCCATGTAGCCTAAATATTTCTTGTAAAATGAATTATGTTGATAAATAGTTTACAGATAACCCATAATCCCTAGCCCGGATATTTCATAAACAATTTAATGATCACAGATAAAAGCATTTTATTT
>CAZWVC010000283.1:0-5902 GCA_964637245.1 uncultured Desulfocapsaceae bacterium | reverse complement strand
GAAATGGCGTTGCGTGTTATTATGGAATGGCTGGGTTCCTGTTCAGGGTGCGAAATTTCTTTTCTCAACATGGGAGAGGAACTTATTCCGCTGTTGACCACCGAGGTGGATTTGGTTCATGCTCCGTTGCTCATGGATCACAAATATTATGGCCAATGTGGTGAGAAAACCAAGCTCCAGCTTCCGGAAGCCGATATTGGCTTGGTCTCAGGAGGGGTAAATACAGATGATCATTACGAAATCCTCCAGGAAATGCGAAAAAAGTGTCGATATCTTGTTGCTTTAGGAACCTGTGCCACTCATGGAGGAATCCCCGCACTGATGAATGGTACGGACCAGCAACAAAGCTGGCAGGAAATATTTCAGACCTGCACAACGGATGAGGGTTGTACCGTCCCGCAAACGGAAGTCCCAGCACCGTTGGAAAGAGTATACGCTTGTGACGAAAAGGTGGAAATCGATTTGCTTCTTCCTGGGTGTCCTCCAAATCCTGCGCTTATCAGTGAAGTGTTGCACTCAAGGCTTGAGGGTAGAGAAGCCGAACTTCCAGGGAGATCCGTTTGTGATACTTGTCCGGTGATTCGGAAAGGCAAAGGTGATGTGGCAGTGGTAAAGCGATTTTTAGAGAATGCCGATTATGAAGCTGCTGCCCCAATTGAGAAAATGCGCTGTCTGCTGGAACAAGGTTACATGTGCATGGGGCCGGTGACCCGTGCTGGTTGTGCCCGGGAAAAAGTACCTAGTTGCATACACGCTCGTGTTCCCTGCAGGGGTTGTTATGGTCCGGTACGTCAGGGAAGCAATCAGATGCTTGATATGATGAACGCCATGGCCAGCAATGGTATTAATTTCAAATCTGTTATAGATCGTCGATCCCTGCTTCGCTTTTCCGGAGCTCATGGTTGTCTGCGGCCAATTAAGAAGAGGTAGAATAAATGGCAACCGTGGTAAACATTTCACCAGTTACTCGAATAGAGGGTCATGCCAAAATAGCGATCCACCTTAATGATTCTGGCAATGTTGAAAACGCCTACCTGCATATCCAGTCACTCCGCGGATTCGAGAAGTTTGTCGAAGGGCGGCCAGCGGAAGAAATTCCTCGGATAGTAAATCGGATCTGTGGTATTTGTCCGTGGATGCACCATTTGGCCGCAACCAAGGCAGTTGAGAATGCCTTTGGTATTACTCCTGCGGAAACAGGAGACAAATTGCGTGAACTCTGCCAGGTATTGGCGCACATCAATGATAAAATTCTCCATTTTTTCTTTCTTGCCGCTCCAGACTTTATCCTTGATCCCGATGCGGATTATTCTGTGAGAAATGTCATGGGAATTGTCAAGGCAAATCCAGAACTGGCTAAGCGGGTAGTGAAAATGCGTCAGCTTGGCCAGATGATGTTGGAACGTTTTGCCGGTAAGGCGATTCATCCTATTGCGGGAGTGATCGGAGGATTTTCCAAACCAATGTCGGAACCAGAAAGGCGTGAACTTTTGAGAGATACCCATGAGCTCTTGGATTTTGCTGTCTTTGCCTTAGATTATGCCAAGCAAAATGTCTTTTCTAAACATCTGGATGTAATGGGTGATTTTGGCAATATTACCACTGGTTTCTTAGCAACAGTGGATCGTGAGGACAGCTCTCTGCGACTCTATGACGGTGTGCAAAGGCTAATGAAAGCAGATGGCAGTTACACAGATTTTGAAGCCGCTAATTATACGAATTATATTGGCGAGCATGTTGAACCCTGGGGGTATTCCAAAATGCCCTACGCCAAGATTTGGGAGGAGGGTTTTTCCCTGGATCTTGCTAGTCCCAAGGGTATTTATCGGTCTAATACCCTAGCAAGGTTGAATGTATGTGAAGGTATATCCACCCCTTTAGCCCAGGTAGAACTTGAAAAATTTCGCGCTTTATTTGGTCGGCCGGCCCAGCAAACTCTACTGTATCATTATGCACGACTAATTGAATTACTCTATGCCTGTGAGAGAGCAGTAGAGCTACTCGGTCAAAAAAAGTTGACAGATCCACACATTCGCAATGAAGCACACCCCTGTGCCGGACGAGGTGTCGGAATAGTCGAAGCACCGCGAGGTACCCTGATTCATGATTATACTACCGATGATCAGGGGTGTATCCAGAGTGCCAACCTCATTGTCGGTACAACTCATAATATCGGGCCTATGAACATGAGTGTAAAGCAGGCTGCCCACGCGCTCATCAAAGATGGAAATTACGATCAGGGCTTGTTGAACAAGGTTGAAATGGCTGTTCGTGCTTATGACCCCTGAATGTCATGCGCAACGCACCGCCTGGATGGCGGTGTACCTATCTCATTGGCCATAATTGATGTTGAGGGTAACACCATAAAAAAGATCAGCACCTGATCCAGCGTTACATCTCGTAATAGAGAGTAGCACTATATCTAGCGTAATAAATCTGAGGTATTCAATGACTGCCATGAATAAAAAAATAAAAAGAAAAAAGGTGAGGGCGGAAAACCCTACCGGGGCATGCGGATATATCGATCACATGACTATTGATGAATTGCGTGAGCGAGCAGTTGGTGAAGAATTTGATGCGACATGCCCTAGCTGTGGAATGTTTCATTTGACCAGAACTGAGATTGATCAGCTGAATAGTGAAAAATTGACAGAATCGCAAGATTTTGCCAAACTTCGCAACGAGGCTGAAGAATCAAGCTAATTGGTCACCAGCTAGATCTGTTAGCTTGATATTCCACCAGACTATAGATGCGAAGACAGCTTAGATATAAGCAGCTAGACCAGTAAAAATGAGAATGAGGCCGCAGATTTCCAAGAGATTTCCAAGACTGCTTGGATTACGTTTGCGGTGACGGATTTTTTGGAGGTTAAAATCTTTCCTGTCTCTGTAGCTAAGAGATTTTTGCAGTGGATGATTGATCCACTCGCCTATCCCGACAATAAATATTCCAGATGCTATTTGCTGCAGTCCACTAAAAAAAACGTTATGGTTTGTGGTGAAAAAGGACCAGATAAACATTCCAGCACCCAGGCATAGCAATAGTATAAAAAAATAACTGGTTATTGGTGCATGTGTTTTTTTTACCGTCATTTGGAGTCCAGCGTTTTATTGAACGTCACTTGCATCTTAACGAATCTATGGAAATAAGTAAATAACTACTCTTACTTAGCCCGGATTTCTCATCGCCGGGGCTGCACCCCAAGGGCATTTCCTACGGGGATCTTTGGTGAATATTTTGTAAATTTGAGAATTCCGTTACCTGGCGGAGAGAACCAAAATGACATAGACTTAGAAATACTGACATAATGTTCATGAGAAATCCGGTTTAGAACCAACTGTTGATTCCAGTGTCCACCTCCCCCCCCCATTTTTTTGAAGCCCGCTGAAAGACTTATTGAGTTTTAAAATATAAGATCAATTTATGATAGAAATTACCAATTGGACGGATATCATCAATACCAGTATTCTACCGTCCAAAAGTAATTCTGCAGGGATAATGGCAGATTTTTTTCAGAATCTTTTCGACCAAATCTTTCAGAAAATGTCAGGAATATCTAGAAAGTTAGATCTGTTGTGCAGATGGCTTCTTGCCATCATTTTCCTCTATGCGGGGATTCCTAAACTTTTAGGATTGCACGACTTTGCTGGTGTCGTCAATGCATATGGTTTGCTCCCGGAAGTTTTGGCCTATCCCGTAGCTGCTATAGTTGCCTCTATGGAAGTTGTGGTGGCAGCAGGTTTAGTGCTGAAAAAGAAATTTGCCTTGCATCTGACATTGGTTTTATTGAGCATTTTCATCGGCGTGCTGATTTATGGGATAGTTATGGGGTTGGATATCGATTGTGGATGTTTTGCCCAGGATGATCCTGAGTTCAAAGCGTTTTCAAGCTTGAAAATAGCACTGATCAGGGATTTGATCCTCCTTGTCCCATTGATGTATCTATATCTGCAATCAACTTTAATACATGTTTTAGAAAGGAAATTAAAAAATGAGAAATTATAAAGCTATCATCCTAATCGCTGGTCTATGCATCTCTATTTTCGGAATGGGGAGTAATTGTTTTGCCTTTGGTGAAAACAAATTTGAAAAAGAGGTAGAAAAGGAAAAAGCAGCGGTCAAGCTGTTACATGAGGTACAGCGTGGTGATTATAAAATTATTACCACCGCAGAACTAAAAGATGTAATCAGTAAAGAGGAGGGTTTTCTCATCATCGATACAATGCCGTATGAGGCAAGTTACAAGAAAAATCATATTCCTACGGCCAAACAGTTTCTTTTTCCCATACCAGAAATGAATGAGTGGAATTCTGCAGAGACAGAAAACAAAACACAACAAGATTTTGAAGACCTTTTGGGAGCTGATAAACAGAGGAAAATTATCGTTTACTGTGGTTTTGTGAAGTGTACCAGGAGTCATAATGGAGCCTTGTGGGCAAGAAAACTTGGCTATACCAATGTGTATCGGCACCCTGGTGGTATTTATGCCTGGAAAGGTGCCGGTTATGAAGTGGAAAAATCTGAATAAGATTTGCTGCTATTCTCGATCAGGTGGACTTGAGTTCGCCTGATCGAAATCCATCCCTGATTTTCATCCCTGGCTCAACTCTTCTTTTATTTCAGTTTATTTTCAGTATCGTTACCTTGAGAGTCAATAGCTAGCCGACTCGGAAGATACTCCTTACCTCCTGAGCAGAAAGGTATTATTGTTACCTTTTGATACAGAGATTCAAAGCTAACATGTTAAACCTATAGAGGTTTTATCTTTAACCAAGAGGTCCGGACTACTGCAATGGCGATATACGATAGAAATGTATTCAAGGATAACTGTGGTTTTGGCTTGATTGCCCATATGTCAGGCAAGGCAAGCCATCGTATTGTTCGAACGGGAATTTCGGCACTCAGTAGGATGAGTCATCGAGGCGGAATCGCTGCAGATGGTAGAACGGGAGACGGCTGCGGACTTTTGCTGCAGAAGCCTGACAGTTTTTTTCGCGCAATTGCCCAAGAAAACAAGTGGAATCTTGGTACCCGATATGGTGTTGGTATGGTTTTCCTTTCCCCGGATAAAAAGCTTGCTGACCAGGCAATCAAGACAATCAATGAGGAACTCACCAATGAAACACTCACAGTCGCTGGTTGGCGAGATGTACCTATAAATCCTGAAGTTTTAGGTGAAGTCGCTGCCTCATCTCTGCCCAGAATTGCTCAGGTTTTTATCAACGGTCCAAGCGGGTGGGGAGCAAAAGATCTGGAACGCCGTCTCTTTATGGTGCGTCGCCGGATTGAGAAGAAGATAGTTGATGACCCTGATTTTTATATAGCTTGTCTTTCAAATGTGGTGACAATCTACAAAGGTCTTTGTCGCCCCATAGACCTTAATAGCTTTTATCCAGATCTTGCAGATTTACGTCTTCAGGCATCGATTTGTTTGTTTCATCAACGATTTTCCACTAATACCATGCCACGTTGGGATCTAGCACAACCTTTTAGATATCTTGCCCATAATGGTGAGATAAACACCATTGAAGGAAACAGACAGTGGGCAGAGGCCAGAACCTATAAATTCAGATCACCGGTACTCCCCGATATGCAGAAGGCAGCACCATTTGTAAATGTGAGTGGTTCTGACTCTTCCAGCCTCGATAACATGCTCGAGCTAATGCTTGCCGGCGGTATGGATATATTTCGAGCATTCCGGCTCCTTATCCCTCCATCCTGGCAAAATCATCCAGAAATGGATGATGATCTTCGGGCGTTCTATGATTTCAATTCCATGCACATGGAACCATGGGATGGACCTGCAGGAATTGTTATGAGCGATGGCAGGTATGCAGCATGTGGTCTGGATCGAAACGGCTTGCGGCCAGCTCGTTATGTGATAACCCGGGATAAGTTGAT
>CAZWVC010000282.1:0-5905 GCA_964637245.1 uncultured Desulfocapsaceae bacterium | reverse complement strand
TTGCCATCCCATGGGCAATGGGTACAGCTGCTCCCATACATACCGTCGAATCCATTGCCGAGAGGGGCGGGAGAAATCCCAGAGTATAGCAACCAATGTCGCCGGAAACAAAGACCTTCAAACGAGAGAGAGTAAAGAAAATGCCACGGTGTGGACAACCAGGACACATATTTGGCGGCCGCATGGGTAATTCGGGTGAATTAAATACTTCCACTTTGGATTGTGGATTCACTGCATGTTTTACAATTGCGGTATTCAGCTCGCCCTGGTTGGGGATAAGCTCTTTACCTGTACAGGCAATCCCCATAGCTTTTATATGCAGCTCAAGAAAAGGATCCAGCTCTTCGACAATTACCAATTCATCAACACTGGCAGCAAATTCACGAATCTTTTTCTCTGGCAGTGGCCAGCACATACCCAGTTTAAGAACTGCGGCATCGGGAAAAGCTTCTTTGACATAGAGATATGATACACCGGAAGTAACAAAACCTCTTTTTGTGTCACCCTTTTCAATGGTATTATACGGTGCCACTTCTGCCAGATCAGCACAGCGAGCCATTCTCTCTTCAACGGCCACTCTTCTTTTACGAGCATTAGCTGGAAGCATCACGAACTTCCCCGGTACTTTTTCAATACCTACTTCAACCGGCCCCATTACCCGCTCACCCTTTTCAACTATACCTTTCACGTGGGCAACGCGAGTGGTTATTCGCAAAAAGACGGGGGTATCCAGTTCCTCACTAAGTTGAAATGCTATCTTGAGATACTCTTTTGCCTCTGCAGGATCAGATGGTTCCAGCATCGGTATTTTTGCGGCAAAGGCATAATTTCGGTTATCCTGCTCATTCTGACTCGAATGCATCTCCGGATCGTCAGCAGTGAGAATAACCAAGCCACCACGTCCACCGGTATAGGAAGCGGTGAATAGGGGATCTGCGGCAACATTGACTCCCACATGTTTCATGGTGGCAAGCGCTCGAGCACCTGCAAATGAGGCTCCAATGGCTACCTCAAGTCCCACCTTTTCATTGGGAGCCCATTCTGTGTGCACTCCATCATAAGTGGAGAGATTTTCCATTATTTCCGTGGATGGTGTACCCGGATAACCAGAGGCTACAGTTACTCCGGCTTCATACGCCCCCATGGCAATGGCCTCGTTTCCGGACATCCAGATTGTATTTTCTTTCATGATATTCAATATATCTCCTCATATCTTAGAGCAGGTGTACGGAATGTGTTGATCATACTCTGATAGACATTCGAGTGGTTGTAATCCGTGGTTTTCATCGCTGTGTGGCTGAGGACTCCAAGCCATTCAACTACCTGCAAAACAAACAATTTACTTACTCCGAAAACGCCATATGTAGCAAGTTATTTTTCAAGCCAATTAGTGATGAGAACATTATGTCAAAAACCTCCTGCGCACTCAGCATCGGTTGTCAATACTGTGAATATTAGTGATCTTTTTGATATGTTAGGGAAAAATCAGTTGATCATTTTACTCTTTAAAGATTTTTTCACGATAATAAAATAACATCACCATGGAAAACTTGAAATCTGCATGAATTCAATATGTTTGTCATGGCGAAACATTGTTAAACCGCGCAATACTTAGTATAGGTCTGTGTCCTAACATTTGCTGTTTGATCCTAAGTAAACCAAGCTTATTATATGACACATCTCACATTTTTAACGGATCGAGCCTTTTGCAAAATTAGGGTTTTCTTTCTGAATCAAGTCATGCGATGAATTTTACCACTGGTATATACTCAATATCCCGAGGATAACATTTTGAGCATAACGCAGAGTCAGAATGAAAAGACAGTTTTGCAAGAGGCTCGGATCAACAATGAATGTATCTCCCTGATCATCTAAAATTTTTTCTCAATTAGAATTATTGAGATGATCTCTTGGCAAAATGAATGTATCGATGTAAATCATACCGTTATTAGAGTATCGGAGTAAAAAAAGAAGAATACATCGAACCATTTTTTATGATCGTATAATAAACGGAGGCTGATCACATGTACGTTGGCAGAATTATGCACACAGATCTAGTAACTGTATCCCCCAGCACAAGTCTGGAGGATGCCAATATTCTCATTAAAAAAAAGAAAATCGATCATCTGCTGGTAGTAAATGATGATGGCAAACTTGTGGGCATTCTCTCAGATAGGGATGTTAAGCAGTATTGGGCATCACCAGCTACTACCTTGAGCAACCATGAACTCAACTATCTTCTGCAACAGGTACTGGTTGAAATGGTAATGATAAAGGCTGTTATCACCATCTCGCCAAATACCACTATAGAGCGAGCCGCTCTGCTGATGCAGGAGCATGATATCAATGGGTTGCCAGTTATGGAGGATGAAGAATTAGTTGGCATAATTACCAGTACCGATGTTATGGAAGTACTTCTCAGAGCTATCGGTATCAGTGATGAGAGTGTCCGAATTGGGGTAATGGTAAGAGATAGTATCGGAACTCTGGCAAAAGTTGCTGAAATCCTGAGTAAAGAAAGTATCAATATTCAGAGCTTGCTCTGTTGGCCGGAAAAAGATTTTTCTGATATCTTCCAGCTGGTAATGCGGATACCAAAGGGTGATGGTCAAAAGGCTATCGATGCGTTACACGCGAATGGCTATAAAGTTATCACTCAATATGAAAAAGATGTAAGCCCATATCTGCCTTAATCGAGCCTATTTGCTCTTTTAACGGCTGTTCTGTGGACCTCCAATAAAAGACAGTGTAGCCACTCCTTTGCTGGACTGTCTTTATTATCTGATAATTAATCATCCCCCTTTAATTGTCTTCATTTGGTAATACTATGTTGATGAGGCACATTTAACTCAACGCTTGGGAATAAATTAGAAGATTAAACTATCTTTACAGCATGGGGTTATCAATCAAATTATCGTTTGGAGATCCACAATGAATTTCAATTATTTGCGAATATATACAATACTTGGTTTATGCTTTTTCCTTCTTTTAGCAAACGGTTGCACGGCGTATCTTTCAAATGTCGGGAAAACGGCATTGGATATAGAAACGCTCAATTTAGATACCAGGCAAACCGACCTCAGGTTATGGCAAACCCATGATTTTCTGGTAAAATATGATGTCTTGCCTGTTGGAAATAGCGTTACTATAGATGGTACTCTCTATATAAAAGACAGGATATCTTACTCATTTCCTGTACCAGAATTTTTTTATCTGTATATTAACTATGTTGACGGCAACAATGTAGTGCTGAGCAGTCATGACATTACGCCGCTCCTTGCCTTTCGCACAGGTTTTCAGGATTCCTTCCCGTTGCGCAATGCACCGCCTGCTCCCCCTGGTACGGAAGCTTTTGTCTTCAGTTATTGGGGAAATTTCACAGGAAACGCCAGCTTTTCTGATAGTGATGAAAGGGGTGGTACCGGAGACTGGGAAGTTTACTACAGCCCATTTGAGAAGAAATCATAGAAAACTTTGCACAATAATTACTCAGAAGCCGGGTTAGGTATCTCTTTTCCGTGTGGATCTGAAACAGGTTTTCCAAGTTTTTCATCTAAATATTCGACGGTACCTCCATCACGCTTGTGCTCCATCCTATGTGCCGTCTTATGCAGCTTATCCTCTGGAGTTCCGATTTTTTCAAGATACGTCTCCCAGAGCCTGTGAGCCCTGAGTATTTTCACAGCATCTTCTTCTCCCTTCTCTGTGAGAACATAGCCGCTATCCTGTTGAGCCAGCATACCATCTGAAATCATATTCTTTAATGCTCTGGTTAACCCTTTACGTGTCTCAACATATTTCTGAATTACTGTCAAAGGAGTTACCCCATCATGGCGCAATACGGTGGTCAATACATCCTCCATCACCTGTTGCGGGACAAGGTTTCTGAGCCGCATCCATCGAGCAAGCAGACCATATTTGGGAGCAACGGTGAGTACGAAGAGAAATTGCAGCGTGCAAAAAAGGATAATGGCACCACCCCCAGCAGAATCAAGCCAGACGCATAAATACAGTCCTCCAATAACGCTGGTTACTCCAAATACGGCAGCAAGCAACATCATTCTATCAAGTCTGTCACAGAGTAAGTATGCTGTAGCAGCAGGTGTTATGAGCAAGCCAACAACCAGAATAACCCCAACCATAGATACTGCGCTTACCACCACCAAAGATACACAGGTGGTCAGCAGATAGTCGAGAAATAACACTGGTAAGCCTATGGATGCTGCCATGATTGGGTCAAAGGTGGTTATTTGAAAATGACGAAAGAAAAGCACAATGATGGTAAGAACAATTGCGGCAACAAAAGCGCTCACCCAGAGATCGTTGTCTGCTACCCCGAGGACATCTCCCATGATAAAATGCATCAAATCGATATGAATGTAATGTCTGAAGATAGATACAGCAACTACTCCCATAGCAAAGATACCGGTATACATTATGCCGATCGCGGTATCTTCCTTAACTCGTGAAATTCGTGACACAAAACTGATCAAGGCCACAGTGGCTATGGCTGCAAGTAGCGATCCGACAAGCATTCCCGGAGCATGGGCTTCGAGACCAAACAGCATTTTCATAACCAGATAACCGCCCGCCACCCCAGCTATCATAGCGTGGGAAAGGGCATCGCCCAAAAACGCCATACGTCTGAGTACCACCAGACAGCCTACTACTCCGGCGACAATGGCGACGATGGAAGAGCCGATCATCGCCTTCTGGAAATATGCTTCGCTCAGTGGAGCGACAAAGGCATCGTAGATCATACCTTCTCCTTTTTCAGTACATCACCGAAAATACGTAAACGACCCTCATAAACCTTGCTTAAGAGATCTTCCTGCAGGACATCCTCCGGAGTACCGTAAGCATACATCCTTTGTTTAATGAGAATAAGTTTGTCAAAATATTCTGCGGCTGTGGAGAGATCATGATGGACAACCACCAGTGTTTTGCCCGCGTGTTTCGCCCGTTCCAAGACCTCGAGAATGGCTCGTTCAGTTGCAGCATCCACCCCCGCAAAAGGTTCGTCAAGCAGCAGGATATCGCTGCCCTGTGAGAGTGCCCGTGCCAGGAAAACCCGCTGCTGCTGTCCACCGGAAAGTTGGCCTATCTGACGCGTGGCAAATTCCTCCATCCTCACCATCTGCAGTGCTTCGTAAGCAGCCTCACGATCAGCTTTGGCGGGACTCTTATACCACGGGATACGCTGGTAGCGTCCCATCAGGGCTACTTCTTCAACTGTAATCGGAAAATCCCAATCTACCGCACCCCGCTGGGGAACATAGGCTACTTTTCCCCTGGTTTTCTGGACATCCTTTCCCCAGATAGATACACTGCCAATATCTGGTTTGACAAAACCTAATATCGCTTTGATAAAAGTCGATTTTCCCGCACCATTGGGACCAATTACCCCTACGAGTTGATCTCTTTCTATGTTGATGGTGACGTCCAATAGCGCAGGCCTGGATTGATAGCTCACCGTCAGATGACGAACCTCAATGGCTTTTTCAGTGGTCATGTTCTTCCTTCTCCTCTTGTCCCAGTATAACAGTCATGGTACCTGATACCTGGGCGCCACCACTACTCCAGATGGTTTTCTCCTTGATCACCGAACCGTTCTCCAGTAGCTGAACTCGTAGAGCATAATTGTCAACATCACCTGATACCGGCGGACTTGCCTTTACAAATATCTCGTTTCCGCCATCAATAAACCCCTGAACCTTAGCGATTATTAATTCATTCCCTTGGCGCAGGCTGCTCTGCTCAACTGCCAACCTTTGACCATTAAGCCAAAGTTCAAAACCGGCGGGTACATCTGTATCCGTAGTTAAAGCAAAGGGGTCACTCTCAACTGAAAAAGTCGGGGTAATTGTCACTGTATACTCCCCGACGGCAGAAGTAATTTGCAGTT
>CAZWVC010000281.1:0-5927 GCA_964637245.1 uncultured Desulfocapsaceae bacterium | reverse complement strand
GTCAGGATGAAAAGACAGTTTTGCAAGAGGCTCAGGTGTATAATTGATAACCCCAAGGAACATATCGGCTCGCCTTAAAGGTGAAAAAAGGAGCGTTTAATAAGAGTGAATATACTCTTTCAAAGATATTTAATACTCTGAAATGATAGCAATAATTTAGAAATGTCCACAATCCTTAAAAAATTCTCAATGTAAGAGTTCAATAATTCGGAGTAAATCTGTGCTTGACAGTAAAAGGGGTTCGTGTGTACTGTAATGAGTATTCAATACTACTCTGTTATTGAGTAGGTATATATTCCACTTTTTGAGAATAAGTAATGAGACTACTACCCCTCGCTCTACTATTACTAAAATTCAAGCCAGCTCGAACTGCGGCAGATGCGGGGATGTGGTGACGTAACAATCACCGAAATAGAGACACCCAAAGGGCCACGGTTCGAAAGAACCGGGGCCCTTTTTTGTTTAAAACCTAATTTTGCAATTGGTAAGTTTGCCGAAAATTTGAGGCATCAATAGTGTAGACGTATGAATAAAAAATACTTCAAACTATTGATAACGAAGAAGATTCGGTAAAATTTTTGACATCAAGGAGAATAAACGATGAACGCGGATTTAGTCAGCAAGTATCGACCATATCGCCAGGTAGACTTGCCGGACAGGCATTGGCCTTCCAAACGAATCGAATCAGCACCAACCTGGTGCAGTGTTGATCTGAGGGATGGAAATCAGGCACTTATTCAACCAATGAGCCTTGATAAGAAACTTGAAATGTTCAAGCTCCTTACAGAAATGGGATTCAAAGAGATAGAGGTTGGTTTTCCTTCAGCTTCAGAAGTAGAATATGAGTTCACCCGTAAGCTTATCAATAACAATCTTATTCCAGACGATGTTGAAATTCAGGTGCTCACCCAAGCAAGAGAGCATCTTATTAAAAAGACATTTGCTTCGGTGGAAGGTGCAAAGCAAGCAATTGTCCATCTTTACAATTCTACATCTGTGCTTCAACGTAAAATTGTCTTCAAAATGGAGCGACGCGAGATTATCGAGCTTGCAGTAAAAGGTGCAAAACTACTAAAAGCTGAAGAAGCCAAGTATCCAGAAACAAAATTTCGTTACGAATATTCTCCAGAAAGCTTTACCGGCACCGAACATGATTTTGCCCTCGAAGTTTGTGAAGCCGTTATGGATGCGATGGAACCAACTCCTGAAGATCCAATAATCATTAATCTGCCGGCAACTGTGGAGATGTCCACCCCAAATATCTATGCCGATCAGATTGAATGGTTCTGTAGAAATATGAAAAATCGTGATTGCGCAATTATTTCCCTGCACACGCATAACGACAGGGGGTGTGCTGTCGCTGCAACCGAACTTGCCTTGATGGCTGGTGGGGACAGGGTGGAAGGAACCCTTTTTGGCAATGGCGAAAGGACCGGGAATGTGGATATAGTCACCCTGGCACTAAACATGTTCACCCAAGGCGTCAATCCGAACCTCGATATTCGTAATATCAATGCTTTGGTTGATATTTACGAGAAGGTGACAAAAATCCCAGTACACATCCGTCATCCATATGCTGGTGAGCTCGTCTATACCGCTTTCTCAGGCTCTCATCAGGATGCCATTAAAAAAGGCATGGATATGTCCGAGGGCTCGGAGGGAAAATTGTGGTCTGTCCCCTATTTGCCGATCGATCCAACCGATGTTGGCAGAACTTACGAATCCATCATCCGGATCAACAGCCAATCCGGCAAAGGTGGGGTTGCCTATATCATGGACAAAGAATTTGGTATTAAAATGCCCAAATCCATGCAGCCTGAATTTGGCACCGTCATCCAGAAAGTTGCCGATCAACAAGGCCGCGAGCTTCATGTTCATGAAATTGAAAGTGCCTTTTCTAAAGAGTATCTCACCATCAATGAACCCTATAAATTGAAAGGTTTTCATGTAATCAAACGTCATATCGATTCGGAAGAGGCTAAGTCATCAGCACAAATTGAAGCCGAATTGTTAGTAGGCGGTGAAGAAGAAATCCTCAAAGCTAATGGCAACGGCCCGCTCGATGCTTTCTGCAATGCCATAAAAGCTGGGGTAACAGGCCCATTCAAGCTGTGCAGCTACCATGAGCATGCACTAAACAGCGGCTCCAGCGCTTCAGCGGTAACCTATATCGAAATACTACATCCCGATGGCAGGCGATTCTGGGGAGCAGGCATTGATACCGATATCATCGTCTCTTCCATAAAAGCAGTGTTGAGCAGCCTGAACAGGGCGAAAGTGCTATAAGTAGAACATCTCAAATAGGAAACAGATGTTTTACAGGCAAAACATCTGTTTCCTGACCTATTAACCGTGTGTACTCGTCCACCCTATGTTATTTTCTCGTTCGGAATTTTAAATTTATTGAAAAATCAGCCCTTAAATTTCATCTTTTTTGGGTTTTTATGCTACCATACTGCAGGACGATTCAAGTTATTGAGGTAATAATAAAAGCTTTAAATTAATCCCAGAATCATATTTGAGTTATTTGCAGCAAACTATAGAGTGATGGCTAAGTAAAATTTTGATAACCAAGGCGTAGGATTATTTTTTAGGTTCTCGACTATACAAAGAGGTATGTCGAGGTCCTGGAAAATGACTACAACGCAGGAGATCGAGCATTTTACAACGCCATCAAATGATATGGATACGAAATATTATAAGGTGGCCGGTATAACAATTAGACTAGACTCAGACCTTCCCATTGAGGATAAAACCTTTTCCTCAAAGTTCAAACTCTTCGAAACCGATGGCCCTGGTGAAGACAACATCCATCTCATGCACCATTTTTCCCTGCCTAAAATCCAGCCTGAACGCTACGGCAAACAAGTGTATAAAAAATCTCCCTGGATCATCTATAAAGACGACGACCGCTGGGTCTATATCCTCGAAGTGTCCCCAGACCCGGAAGATTATACCGTCCGTCAGATAAGTTTTGTCAACAATGATCACACCAGAATGGAGATCTACAACGGCGATCTGGTAAAAGAGGCTTTTGCCACCGGCGGACTGGGTGCCCTCACCATGGCTCCTACCGACCAAATTCTCCTGGCCCGCTTACTGGCAGATCGTTCGGGTTGTTACTTGCATTCCGACGGCATCAAGATTGATGAGGAGGGTTACCTCTTCGTTGGTCATTCCGGAGCTGGCAAGTCTACCATAGCAACATTGCTGCAGGACAAAGGTGAGATCCTTTGTGACGACCGAATGATTGTGCGAAAATGGCAGGATGGCTACCAAATCCATGGCAACTGGAGCCATGGCACGCTTCCAATAGTTTCTGCAAGCTCTGCTCCGCTGAAAGGCATTTTTTTTCTTGAGCAGTCTCAAACAAACCAGATCATCCCCGTCGAGACTCCCATGGCCAGCATTGCCAAACTGCTTGGCTGTTTGATCAAGCCCATGGTCACCAAAGATTGGTGGGAGAAAGTCCTCAACCTTGTTGAAGATCTGGCAGGCTCCGTTCCCTGTTACCAGCTGCGTTTTGATAAAAGCGGGGATATTTATCATCGGTTGAAGGAGTTATGAAAGCTAAAGAATCAACTTATAAGGTTCAACAGAACCTTAATAGTGCAGATCTCTGGAATAAAGGTGGCCCCGAACTCTCTCGCCTTGATATCGAGCTGACCGAACGCTGCAATAACAAGTGCATCCACTGCTACATCAACCAACCTGAAGATGACCAGGACCTGTTAAGTCAAGAGATGACCACCGCCGAGGTGAAAAACATCCTCGACCAGGCGGCAGAACTTGGCTGTCTTACGGTTAGGTACACAGGGGGAGAGCCGCTGCTTCGTCCAGATTTTCAGGAAATTTATCTCTATACCAGGAGACTGGGGATCAAGGTAACTCTGCTCACCAATGCAACCCTCATTTCCCAGAAACATATAGATCTCTTCACTAAATATCCTCCGGGTGAGCCAGTAGAAGTCACCCTTTACGGCATGAGCCCAAAAACCTACGAGAAAGTCTCTCTGGTGAAGGGCAGTTTTACTGCAGCAATGAATGGTATAAATCAGTTGGTCAGAAATAATATTCCCCTGGCTTTGCGCGGTATTTGGCTTTCGGCTCATCAAAATGAGACAGAAGAGTTCCAGAATTTTGCCAAATCAATTTCTGCTGATGGACAATCAGGATCACTATCACTGAATTTCAACCTTCGCGGCAGAAGGGATAATCTCGAAAAAAACCAGCGTATCGCCAAACTTCGAGCAACCCCCCAGGAAACTTTGGAGGTTTTGACGAAGAACAAAGAAGACTATCTGCACGGTAAAAAGCTCTTCATCCCCAAATTCATGCATCCCGGTGGTGAAGAGTTGTTTAATTGCGGTTGCGGCAAAGGCGGCACTGTCGATGCCTATGGCAGGCTGCAGCCCTGTCTTCTGCTTCGTGACCCAGATCTGACCTATGACCTGCGTAAAGGAAATATCAAGGATGCCCTGCGAAACTATTTCCCCAAGGCACTTAAGCATAAGTCAGAAAATCCGCAATATATCAAACAATGCTCCGTCTGCTTTCTCCAGGGTCTCTGCGAGCAATGCCCAGCCTGGTCATGGATGGAATCAGGCACCCTGGATTCCCCGGTAACCTACCTCTGCGCCGTTGCCCATAAGCAGGCCGAATACCTGGGCCTCCTCAAACCTGGCGAAAAAAGCTGGGAAGTTACAAACTGGCAGGATAGAATAAAGAAATTTGCAGAAACGTTCGACAATAAAGAAGAAAAATGAAAAAGCAGGAAATTATTTTATTCATGAAGTTTATTTATTTAGGAAAGCATAAGCTTTGGTTATCTCATGTATTTTTAACGAGTCTATAACCAAAAACTAATTATTTTATTCAAGATCGAGGCGAGCATGAGAGTTTCTACCGAAGGAATATCTATTATATTTCGAGGAAAGAAATCTAATGATCAACGATGAGATTGGGTAAAACAATAGTTTTGTATCAAAGGGAAAGTATAAGCTCTATTTATCTCATTTGATTTTAAGGAGACCAAACCTTAAAACTCATAATTTTCATTGAGATCAAGGCAATCATGAGATTTTTACCGGAAGAATATCAATTATATTTTGAGGATGGAATTCTCATGATTAACGAAGAGATCAGTTAAAAGGATAGTTTTAGTAACAAGGAAAGAGTAATGACAACAACAATAAACCTAAACACCACCTACATTCCCTCAGAAGATGTAGTAGCCCGGAAAATTGAAGACGAATATCTTCTTGTTCCCATCGCTTCGGGAATAGGGGATATGGAAGATGCCCTCTACACCCTCAACGAGACCGGTAGGATTATCTGGCAGAAGCTGGAAAGTCAGAAGACTCTCAATGAAGTCATCGACGAGCTAATTGAAGAATTTGATGCCCCCCGTGAAGTTATAGAAGAGGATGTCTGTGGCATCGTTTCCGAATTGGTAAAAATGAAAATGGTGGAAACCGCTTAGATTCCAACAAAAACTAATAATTTTGATTTAGATCCAGGCATACGAAAAGATTTTCCACAGGTATGGTTTGTAATAAAACTTAGCGTTTTGTTCAATATCGAGGCGAGTATGAGATTTTTACCGGAGGAATATGAGTAATATTTTGAGGATAGAAATCTTATGATCAACGATGAGATTGGACAAAAGGATAGTTTAATGAAAGATTACGAAATAAAACTTTCCGGCAGCGCGCTTTCGCAACTGATGGCTGCGATCCTGCAAAAAGGCGCTTCCTTTCGCTTTTGTGCTCGGGGAGGTAGCATGTCACCATTCATCCGCAATAACGATATTATTACAATCTCTCCACCTTCATCGGATAAAAGAAAGGTTGGCGATATCGTCGCAGTAGTGAATTCCCATAATGGCTTTTTAGTTGTTCACCGGGTGGTTAAGTTATCCAATAATA
>CAZWVC010000280.1:0-5953 GCA_964637245.1 uncultured Desulfocapsaceae bacterium | reverse complement strand
CGGTAGGATATCAAGAAAAGCTTGTAAGTACGCTGGAAATTTGCTATACCTTCCTACCTTATAGTTTTGGAGGTTGCCATCACTATTGATTGCGGCCTTTTATTTTTTTAAGCACCCGAAATTACGGGAAGAGATCAACCTTAACCTATTTGGACTCTGGTCCAAAAAGAGCGAAACCCATGACAGAAGAACTAAACCAATCAACCCAGGAACAAGGCGGTGAAGAGTTAAGTTTTGCAGAACTCTTCGAAATGGAAGAAAACAATAAAGTAGTTGCAGTTGGTGATGTGGCCATCGGGACAATCATCGGCACAGTTGAAGACTATTTTCTTGTTGATGTTGGCGATAAAGCAGAAAGCTATATCTCTAAAGCCGAATTTCGTCTTGAAGAAGATGCTACCGTAGAGGTGGGCGACACCTTTGAGGTATTTGTAGAACGCAGAAAAGAGGAAGGCGGTCTTCTACTGTCCAGGGAAAAGGCGATAGCCATAAAAGTTTGGGAAGAAATTGCCAAGATTCAGGAAGACGATGGTACCATTGAAGGTAAGATTGAAAGTCGAGTAAAAGGTGGCATGTCTGTTGACATTGGCGTTCCTGCATTCCTACCATACTCTCAAATAGACCTGCGACCAGTAAAGGATCTTGATGCCCTCATCGGTGAGTCGTATGAATTCAAAATTCTCAAATTCAACCGTAAACGTAATAATGTGGTAATTTCCCGTCGAGCAATTCTCGAAGAAGCAAGGAATGAACTGCGTGAAAAAATGCGTTCCAAGCTTGAAGAGGGTCAAATCATTTCTGGAGCGATTACCAACATTACTGATTACGGTCTTTTTATCGATATGGGCGGTATGGACGGTCTCTGCCATATTACAGACCTTTCATGGGGACGAGTATCGCACCCAGCGAAACTCTATAAAGTTGGTCAAGAACTAGAAGTCAAAGTACTTAAATATGACCGTGATAACGATAGAGTATCCCTTGGTGTTAAACAGCTCCGTGATGATCCATGGGCAACTGTTATCGAGAGATATCCTCTTAGTGAAAAAACTGTTGGTACCGTAGTTTCAATAACCGATTATGGCGTGTTCGTTGAGCTCGAAGAAGGTGTCGAAGGTTTAATTCATGTCTCTGAAATGACCTGGTCGAAGAAACCGCGTCATCCATCAAAAATTGTTTCTGTTAGCGATGAACTTGAAGTTATGGTACTCAACATTGAACCAGAAACCAAGCGTATTTCTTTAGGTATGAAGCAGCTCCAGCAAAATCCTTGGGATCTGGTTACCGAGAACTACCCAGTTGGCTCCATCATTGAAGGCAAAATTAAAAACATCACCGACTTTGGTGTTTTTATCGGGATAGAAGAGGGAATAGATGGTTTGATTCACGTCTCAGATCTTTCCTGGACCGAGCGTATCAAACATCCTTCAGAAAAGTACACCAAAGGAGAGACTATTCAGGCAGTAGTGCTCAAGATCGATAAAGAAAACGAACGATTCTCTCTCGGTGTGAAGCAGCTTGTACCTGATCCATGGCAGGCTGCCTACAATAATTATCCCTCAGGTACTGTTGTCGAAGGGGAAATAACCAACGTTACCGATTTTGGAGTCTTCGTGAAGCTTGAGGAGGGTATCGAAGGGTTGGTACATGTCTCCGAGATTAGCAAAGACAAAGTCAAAACTCCTGTGGGAATGTATCAGGTTGGTGATACATTGAAAGCAATTGTCATTAATGTCTCCGCCAAGGATAGAAAGATTGGTCTATCAATCAAGACACTCGAAGGCGAGTCAGAAGAAGAAGCTGTTGAGAAGTTGAAGAAGAGTGAAGAGAACGCTGCAGGTGCCTCTCCTTCAACCTTTGGAGATCTTCTCAAGAAGGCTGCTGAAGGTACCCAGCCAGAGGATGAATAGTTGATATTCAATGGTTGGCTGTGAAGAAAACTTAATAGGTTGTTTTGTTGAAATTGTTCAACAAAACAACCTTTTTTTATAAAATATCAATCATTGTCACGAAGTAGAGAATGGATAATAAAATGCTGAAAAAAGATATTATTAACAAGGTAAGTGAGGAGCTGTCCTTACAGAAACAGGATGTGGGATTGGCTCTTGATATAATACTTGAAACCATGAGTGAAGCACTTGCCCAGGAGAGAAGAGTTGAACTTCGAGGTTTCGGCAGCTTTTCTACCAGAAAAAGAAAAGCACGAAGCACTAAAAATCCGAGAACAGGCGTGATCATGAACATACCGGAGCGAAAAACGCTGCATTTTACAATGAGCAAATCGCTCAAAGAGGCACTTATTAGTAAAAAGGGCTAACGTCTCCCTTACCTTCGCGCAGGATATCGGGATAATCACCGGTAAGATCTATAACAGATGAAGGATCAGGGTATGCTGGTCCTCCATCGATGATAATATCGACCCTGTTTCCCAGAATCATGTCAATTTCATATGCTTCGATGGGAGGAGGGTCGTTTTCATAGGGGATACTGGTGTTGATAATGGGATTTTCCAAAGTATCCATGAGTTGTTGGCAAATAGGTGAATCTGGAACCCGGATACCAACAGTTTTCTGCTTAGTGGACATAATCTTGGGAACCAGTTTTGTGCCGGGCAGGACGAAGGTATAAGGGCCAGGTAAATTCTTTTTTAGCAGTCGGTATGCTCTATTTGAAACATGGGCATACTCGCTGATGTTTTTTAAGCTGGGGCACAAGAACGTAAATGGTTTGTGCTTTGGCCTTTTTTTTATCTGGATAACCTTTTTGATGGCTTTCTGGTTAAACATATCACAACCGATACCATAGCCTGTGTCGGTGGGATAGCATATGACAGCACCGTTTCGGAGCTTTTTAACTATCTGATCAGTCAGCCGCTGCTGCGGATTATCCGGATTTATTGATATAAGCATAATATGTAAATTCTCTTCTCCAGAGGAGGATGAAAACATGTTTAACGATTGCTGCTGGAAATAATAGTACCTTGTTCGAAGAGAACAAGAACCTCGGAAAGTAATACGATATCTTTCTTGCTGCAACCTTCAAATGTACAGTATTGTATTGGCAGAGACCTTCCTGATCAGATAAACATGAGATTGGGAGGAAAAAGTGCTATTCAAGATGCCTGCCGCCATCTTTATACCTGATAAAGGAGCCGACTATGTTACCGGAGAATATTGAGCTCGCCTTAACTTTCGATGACCTATTACTTGTACCTTCTTCTTCAGAAGTCCTTCCCAATGAAGTTTCGTTGGCGACCAAATTAACTGACAAAATCACTCTGAATGCTCCACTTGTCAGCGCAGCAATGGACACGGTCACCGAACATCGGGCTGCAATCGCTATGGCAAGAGAAGGTGGGATTGGCATTATTCATAAAAACATGTCAATTGATCAGCAGATCCTCGAGGTTGAGAAGGTCAAGAAGTCTGAATCCGGCATGATCATTGATCCCATAACTGTTGATAAGTTTCAATCGGTGGCTGAAGTTCAGGAGATCATGAGTAATTATAAAATATCAGGTCTTCCGGTTCTTCACGAGGGAAAATTGGTTGGTATTGTAACCAATCGAGATCTTCGTTTTGTATCGGATAATGATCTGCGGGTTGCCGATGTAATGACCAGTAAGAATCTGGTTACGGCAAAAGTGGGCATTGATCTTGAGCACTCCAAAGCATTGTTGCATGAGCATCGTATCGAGAAACTTTTGGTGGTGGATGATGTCGGCAATCTCAAAGGTTTAATCACTATAAAAGATCTGGAAAAGATCAAAAAATATCCATATGCAGCCAAGGACACCTTTGGCAGACTAATTGTTGGGGCTGCGATTGGTGTTGGTAGTGACCTTTTGGAAAATACCCAAAGATTAAAAGATGTCGGCGTCGATGTCGTGGTACTTGACTCTGCCCATGGTCATTCGACGGGTGTTCTGCAATCTGTCGACAAGGTTAAGACAACCTTCCCTGACCTACAGGTGATCGCTGGAAATGTGGCTACTTCTGAAGGTGCCGAAGACCTCATTAAGGCAGGAGCAAATGCGGTCAAAGTTGGAGTTGGACCAGGTTCCATTTGTACTACCAGAATCGTTGCTGGGGTCGGTGTTCCGCAGATGTCCGCCCTACGTAATTGTGTAAAAGTCGGTGAAAAGTATGGGGTTCCCGTTATTGCCGATGGCGGTATTCAAAATTCAGGAGACCTAGCCAAGGCTATCGGTGCGGGAGCGCATACCATTATGATAGGTAGTCTTTTTGCCGGCACGGATGAAACACCAGGAGAAACCTTTTTGTATCAAGGTCGTACCTATAAAGGTTATCGTGGTATGGGTTCGTTGGGTGCCATGGGGGCAGGCTCATCAGACAGATATTTCCAGGCAGATGTCACCAATCAGCAGAAGCTCGTTCCTGAAGGGATTGAAGGAAAGGTGCCCTATCGGGGTCCACTGGTCAATGTAATGTACCAGCTGCTCGGCGGTCTCCGCTCTGGCATGGGATATGTTGGGGCAGCAACAATTGAGGAGTTGAGGAAAAAAGCCAAATTTGTGAGGATTTCCTCCGCAGGTTTACGTGAGTCCCATGTACATGATGTAATCATCACCAAGGAAGCGCCAAATTATCGATCCGCCTAGGGATTGTTAACTTAATTCTATGACTATGTGATAACACTATGAACATTCATGACGAGATAATAGTTATCCTCGATTTCGGCTCCCAGACAACCCAGCTTATTGCCAGAAGAATCCGTGAGCAAAAAGTGTATTGTGAGATTCACCCTTACAATACAGATCTTAAGAAAATCAAGGCACTTAAGCCCAATGGTATAGTGTTTTCCGGTGGACCAGCGTCCGTTTATGACAGCGATGCCCCAATATCTGATAAACAATTATATGAGTTAGGAGTGCCGATTCTGGGGATTTGCTATGGGGCACAGCTCATGGTTCAGCAGTTTGGCGGCACCGTTGAGAAAGCCACTAAAAGGGAATTTGGCAAGGCAGCGCTCTCTGTTAAAATTACCGATGGTATCTTTGCCGGTTTAGAAACTGGCGAGTATACCCATCAGGTATGGATGAGTCACGGTGATAGGGTAGAGGTTATGCCAGAAGGATTTATTGCAACCGCTGTGAGCGACAATTCGCCTTATGCAGCTTTCAGACACGAAACCAGGCCTTTTGTAGCTGTTCAATTTCATCCGGAAGTAGCCCACACTTTTATTGGCAACGATGTTCTTAGAAACTTTATCTTTGGTATTTGTGAATGCAGCCCCAATTGGACGATGCATTCTTTTATTGAATCAAATGTTGAAGCGATTCGGGAAAAAGTTGGCAAATCCAAGGTGATATGTGCTCTATCCGGAGGTGTTGATTCCTCTGTAACAGCCGCAATAATTCACCGGGCGATTGGTGATCAGCTTACCTGTATCTACGTGAATAATGGATTGATGCGATCTGGTGAGTCCGAGTCGATTCTGCGCTTTTTTAAGGAGAAAAGCAAACTCAAAGTCATTGATGTCAATGCCGAGAGCTTTTTTCTCAAAGAACTCGATGGTGTAGTTGACCCCGAAGATAAGCGCAAACGTATCGGTTTAGGCTTTATAAGTATATTTGAGGATGAGGCAAAAAAACTTGGCCAAGTTGATTATCTGGCCCAGGGGACCCTCTATCCTGATGTGATTGAGTCTGTCTCATTTCGCGGTGAAGCCCCCATCAAATCACATCACAATGTCGGTGGTTTGCCGGAGATAATGAAGCTTGATCTCATTGAACCGCTGCGTGAACTGTTTAAGGACGAGGTTCGCGAACTTGGCCTTGAGCTTGGTCTACCAGAGGAGGCGATTTACCGCCAACCCTTCCCGGGTCCTGGGCTTGGTATTCGTATCATGGGAGAAGTTACTCCGGAACGGCTGGAAATCCTTAGACAGGCTGATCTTATCGTTTTGGATGAAATGAGAAAAAGCAGCTATT
>CAZWVC010000279.1:0-5972 GCA_964637245.1 uncultured Desulfocapsaceae bacterium | reverse complement strand
AGGGGTAGTGGGCAAAAACAGCCTCGAGTTTTTTCTTGTCTACGGTGCAGCGGCTTGTATAGGAGCGATCGTCCTCCCCATAAACTGGCGGCTTTCTGCAGATGAGATGTGCTTTAATCTTAATGATTGTGAACCAAAGGTTGTTTTTGTTGATGCAGAATTTCAAGAGACTTTACAAAACAAACAAAATGAGCTGCCCTCGATTTCAGGTCTGTATAATTTAAAAGGAAATAGTGGCTCATTTCTGGATTTCAAATCACTCATGAGCGTGGGTGGTGAGGTAAGCCCTGCAGATGTATGTAGTCAAGATGGCCTTGTAATAATTCATACGGCTGCGGTTGCTGGCAGGCCACGTGGAGCACTTCTCAGTCACTCAAACATGTTGCTTGCTAATTTGCATTTCAACTACTACCTGGAAATGACTTCAGCTGATGTTCATCTCAATCTGTTGCCGCTTTTTCATGTTGCAGGCTTATTTTTGGCAACAAGTGCGTTCCAGGCTGGTGCTTTAAACCTAAATATCAGCAAGTTCGATGCAGGAGCAGCAGCTCAATTGATTCAGGATTCTCGGGTAAGCTACTTTTTTGATTTTCCTCCAATCCTGGAATCTATCCTCAAGGCAGGAGAAGAACAGAATAGTGATTTAAGCTCGTTGAGAGCTGTTGTTGGTTTGGGAACACCTGAGGTAATAAATCAATTTCAGAACCAAACTGGCGGGGCTTATTTTGTAATGTATGGTCAGACAGAAACAGCATGTCTTGCCAGTATGGGGAAGTATGATGATTGCCCTGGTTCTGCAGGCCGGGTTATTCCATTAGGCGATGTCCAGCTGGTGGATGAATATGATAACCCAGTAATTCAGGGAGAAGTTGGAGAAATCACCTTGAAAGGTCCCATGGTCTTTAAGGGCTATTGGGGTTTGCCCGAAGACAATAAATACACTTTCAGGGAAGGCTGGCACCATACCGGAGATCTAGGGAGGTTTGATGCCGAGGGATTCCTGTTTTATGCCGGCAGAAAAGCAGAAAAGGAGTTAATAAAGCCTGGCGGTGAGAATGTTTACCCAGCGGAAGTTGAAAAAGCAATTTTACAGCACTCCGCAGTTGAGCAGACGGTTGTCTTTGGGGTACCAGACCCTAAGTGGAAAGAGGGGATTAAAGCAGTATGTGTCCTTTGGGAGGATGAAGTCTTAGAGGCAGCGGACCTGATTCAATTTGTCGGAGAACGCATCGCCCGCTTTAAAAAGCCGCAATATGTCGAATTTGTGAAAGAACTACCGTTGAAAGAAGACGGATCTATTGACCGTGAAAAAGTTAAAGCACTTTATGGCGATTCCTGATAGTCATAACCCGTTATGAATTTCTTCGGAACTCTTCAGAAATCCTTAATTATTGGGTATCACGAAAAAGCTCACGGCCGATCAGCATTCTTCTTATTTCAGAAGTACCTGCGCCTATTTCGTAAAGTTTGGCATCACGCAACAGGCGACCGGTCGGATATTCATTAATATAACCATTGCCACCGAGGCACTGAATTGCCTCCAAGGCCATCCAGGTTGCTTTTTCAGCGGTAAACAGAATAACCGATGCCGCATCTTTGCGAATTCTTGAACCAGCATCAGCTGCTTTTGCAACAGTATATGCATAAGACTTACTGGCATTCCAGGTAGAGTACATATCGGCTATTTTACCCTGCATCAACTCGAACTCACCAATGGGTCTGCCAAACTGTTTACGTTCATGGATATATGGCAGCACTACATCCATGCAGGATGCCATGATACCCAGAGGGCCTCCGGACAATACCAAACGTTCATAATCCAAACCACTCATCAACACTTCAACACCTCGATTTGCAAGGCCGAGTACGTTTTCTTCCGGTATCTCACAATTCTCAAATACCAGTTCACAGGTTGGCGAACCGCGCATACCTAACTTGTCAAGCTTAGGGGATGTGGAAAAACCAGGCATTTCTTTTTCTACCAGAAACGCGGTGATACCGCGGTGTACCATTTTGGGGGAGGTTTTACCATAGACGACCAGGACATCGGCGTGAGGACCATTGGTGATCCACATTTTTGTACCGTTCAATATATATTTATCACCATGTTTTTCCGCTGCCAGGCGCATGCTTACCACATCGGAACCAGCCCCTGCCTCACTCATTGCGAGAGCACCAATTTTTTCGCCGGATATGAGCCCTGGTAGATAACGCTCTTTCTGATCATCAGAACCATTAAGTTTAATCTGGTTAACGCAGAGGTTGGAGTGAGCGCCATATGCTAATCCCACCGAGGCTGATCCTCGACTTAATTCTTCCATGGCGATGGTATGCTCAAGGTACCCCATACCTGCACCGCCGAATTTTTCATCTACGGTAATCCCTAATAATCCCAATTGTCCCATCTTGGGCCACAGCTCTAGTGGGAATTCATCATTGCGATCAATTTCCGCAGCCAACGGCGCAATTTCATCCCGCACAAAAGCCTGAACCGAGTCTCGCAGCAGGTTAGCTGTTTCTCCAAGGCCAAAGTTCAATTGTGGATAACTATTCATGATGCCTCCATGTCTCTAGGGAGTAGAGAAAAGTAACTGAATCTTGGGATCAATATTTGATCCCCTCTCATTCTATGATTATCACATAAAGCCATGTCTTTCTCATATCTGATTACCACTAAAGCTCAGCAATGTGTCTGAGATAGATATTGGCCTTTTCCTCGGGACGCCATAAACCCTTCCCTGGGGGCTTGACTGTAGCCATCCAGGCTACAGACACCCGAGAAAAGACCAACACCTATCTAATTAGATTACCTATGCTGAAGAATAGGGGTGATAAGATTATCATATGTTTCTACTACTTGTCTGTTATTGCTCTAATTCAGCAAGATCAGCAAAAAAATCCAAGGCCTCAGGATTTTTTAGGGCATCTTTATTTTTAACTTCCTTGCCATGTACCATTTTCTGCACAGCAAGCTCGACCTTTTTCATATTGAGAGTATACGGGATATCGGGTGCAGCCAGTATTATTGCCGGAACATGTCGGGGTGAAGCCGAAGAGCGAATTGCATCCCTGATCTTAGCCCGTAAGTTGTCGTCTAGCTCAAAGTTTAATTTCATCTTAACAAAAAGAACTACCCTGATATCGCTTTGCCACTCTTGTCCAATAACCACACTATCTTCGACTTCTTCCATTCGATCCAAGATCCGGTATATTTCCGCAGTGCCGATGCGCACGCCTCCTGGATTGAGTGTGGCATCAGATCTACCATACATGATGAGACCACCCCTTTCGGTTACCTCGATAAAGTCACCATGAGTCCATACTCCCGGGTAACCTTCATAATAGGCCGATCGGTATTTCCCACCATCTTTATCATCCCAAAAATAAATGGGCATGGAGGGAAATGGTGCGGTGCAGACAAGTTCACCCTGTTGGCCAATAACTGGCTGACCTACCTCGTCATAGGCATATACTTTCATGCCTAGTCCGCGGCACTGTAATTCACCTTCATATACGGCACCCATTGGATTACCCAGGGCGAAGCAGCCGTTAAGATCCGAACCACCAGAAATGGATGCCAATTGCAAATCACTTTTTACCTCATCATAGATATAATGAAAATCCTCACGGGAAAGCGGGGATCCGGTCGATAGCAGTGTTTTTAAAGGACGAAGGTTAAACTCTTTTGCTGGCCTTACTCCTGCTTTTTTCAGGGCGGCAATATATCCGGCACTGGTACCGAATATGGTGATTTTCTCATCTTGGGCCATTTGCCACATCGCATCTGGCCCTGGATGAAAGGGATTACCATCATATAGCACCAGGGTTGCCCCTGCAGCGAGAGAGGTTGTTAACCAGTTCCACATCATCCAGCCGCAGGTGGTAAAGTAAAAGATAGTATCTTGTCGCTTTAGATCAGTATGAAGGAGGAGTTCTTTAAGATGATGAATGAGAATGCCGCCTGCACTCTGCACCATGCATTTGGGCAACCCCGTAGTTCCGGATGAATACATAATGTATAGAGGATGTGCAAAAGGCAATTGAACAAACTCCATGTCCGTTGCATAGGTGTTGCTGAAATCTCGATAGTGTTCTGCATTCGGTATATCGGATATTTCTGGATCGGGGCTTGTGTAAGGAATAACAACTACCTTTTCGATTGAAGGGATCTCTTTTACTATCCCGCCAATCTTCTCCAGGCTGTCAATCTTCTTACCTTTGAAGAAATAGCCGTCCGCAGTAAAGATTATCTTTGGTTTGGTCTGGCCAAATCTATCCAGCACACCTTTTACTCCAAAGTCGGGTGAACAGGATGACCATGTTGCACCAAGGCTGGTAGCTGCAAGCATGGCTATAATTGCTTCGGGCATGTTGGGAAGATACCCAACAATTCTATCCCCAGGCTCTACGCCCTCATTTTTTAATGCTAGAGCTACCTTGGCTACTGCAGTATAGAGTTCGCCATAGGTGAGTGTTTGGCGAACACTATCCTCTCCTCTGAATATCAAAGCGATTTGATTATCGCGATACTTGAGGAGGTTTTCTGCAAAATTAAGTCTGCTTGCAGGAAACCACTGTGCGCCTAGCATGTTAGTGGGATCATCGATAACTCTGTCATATCCCTTCGAGGCGATAATCTCTGCATATTGCCACATCTCCTCCCAGAAGAGAACAAGGTTGTCAATTGACCATTGATATAGAGCATCGTAGTGGGAAAAGGTTGTGCCATGCTTTTGGTTTACTCGCTGCATGAAGTTGAACATGTTTGATTCTTTTATGCGTTGCTCTGTCGGCTCCCATAATGGTTTCAACATGACCTACCTCTCTGTTCAATTCGTTGAACTTCTCTTATTCGGATGAACGAAGTATACTTTTGGGTATTGCAATAATTTCTCCAGGTCAGTATATGCTTCAAGCATAATGTTCCATGAGATCAAACGAGATGATCTTTGCCTATCTTAATATTATATTAGAACACTATTCAGGTCCATTTAGCCTTGCGAAAAATGGCTGGAACTTCAAAAAATTTTTAAAGAGAAAAGCAAGTCTCTTTTTACCTGTTGTTAAATTGTTCCAACCCATAGAATATAACTCTTATCCTTACTTGTATTTGTAATTCTCTGGCTAGCCGGATTAGTCCAAAAATGGACAGAATCTCCTTCAGCAATAGAGTATGAGTTGCTGCCTAAGGAGAGCTCAACCTCTCCTTTGAGCACACAAAGTACCTCCTGGCCGTTTTTTACATTTTTTCTAACCGGGATTGCTGTATCAGGTTCGATCACCAGGATTGACGAGTCAATCACCGTTCGATCCTCTGGAGATAAAAATCTCCTGGTGACAAACCCGGTATGTGACAGATCAATATCGTCCCAGTCAGACCGCCTGACGAGGATTATCTTCTCTTTATTGCTCGCCTGGGTAAGGAGTTCGCCGACATCTACATTTAGCGCTTTGCAAATACGCATGAGTGTGTCTACTGAGGGAGAGTTGACATCATTCTCAACCTGGCTGAGAAACCCCTCTGAAATTGAAGCCTTTTCTGCAACAACCCTCAGGGTTAATTTTGCTTTTTTCCGGTATTTTCTGAGCAATGTCCCGATATTCATAAATAACAGACTATGGCTGTTGGGATGACTGAAGAAATATGATTGACAACTATTAATATTTAATATTAGTTAATCTTAACCTATATAAAATATATTAATATTGTCAATAAGAAAAACTGACAATATGTTGCCGCTTTCATCAGAGAAAAGGGAAGATAGCGTTAGCGCAATATCAGATATTAACATCGACGCTATAATCGAAAAGATAGCAATGCGGTGTAAGATGCGGTAAAATTTGTGAAGAGTATAAAATAAAACAACTAGCAACTTCAGCAGTGTTTGTTTGGTTAAAGGCTTCGACCTAAGGGTTTTATTGATAATCTCAAAACGGACATGAGGTTTCCCCTCAAAGGAGATGTGAGATGT
>CAZWVC010000278.1:0-6010 GCA_964637245.1 uncultured Desulfocapsaceae bacterium | reverse complement strand
TATCACCATCTCGTTTGAAGAACTCATGTTCTTCGACAAATAACACTACATATAAATCTCCAGCCGGACCACCTCGGCGCCCACCTTCGCCCTCATCCCGTAGGCGCATTTTTGCCCCAGTATCAACCCCGGCTGGAATTTTTATTGATACAGTTTTAGTTTTATCAACGAGCCCCTGGCCATGACAATCATTACAGGGTTCAGTGACAATCTGTCCTTCACCGTTACACTGTGGACAGGTTGAACTTACCTGAAAAAAACCCTGTGATCTGATAACCTGACCTCTTCCATCACAACTAGGACAATTATCACGGGAGTATCCTGGTCGACAACCAGTACCTTCGCATGTCCAGCAGGTATCCTTTTTGGTTATCTTTATCTCTTTGTTAATGCCATGAACTGCTTCCATGAAGGTGATACCCAAGTCATATCGCAGATCATTTCCTGGTAGCGGGCCTGAACGTCGTGATTGGGCTCGTCCACCACCGAATCCAAAAATATCTCCAAATATATCACCGAAGCTTGAGAAGACATCTTCAAAATTCCCGGGTCCACTATAGCCACTATTTCTTAAACCGTCATGGCCATAGGTATCATATATTTGTCTCTTCTGGTCATCACTGAGGACTTCGTAGGCTTCTGTACATTCCTTGAAGTTTGCTTCTGCTTTAGTATCACCAGGATTTCGATCAGGGTGGTACTTCATGGCCAGTTTGCGATAGGCTTTTTTTATCTCATTGCTATCGGCATTTTTGGTAACTGATAATATTTCGTAATAGTCTCTTGGCATGTTACATCAAACCTCTTCTTACACGTCTTGAGAAATTACTGATTCCTCTGCATTTTCATTAGTCATTTCATCTTCATCTAAAACACCTGGAAGTTCATCAACATTGTCTATTGTAACTTTCCCAGCTGCTATTTCCCGAAGTGTCATAACAATTTCTTTGTTTTTACCATTTACCAGAAAAGGTTCTCCCTGTCTGTGCTGCCTAATACGTTTTACTGCAAGGTGGATAAGATTAAAGCGATTGTCATCACCAACCTTCTCTAAACAATCTTCAACTGTTATTCTTGCCATAGTTTCCTCTGTTATCTTTTACTTGGATAATTGTTTCTGTTGTGTAAATATTTAGATACTTTTACAGAAAAAATTATTTATCAAATGGATTCTTTAGTAAAAGCGTCTCCTCCCGATCAGGTCCAACTGATACGATGGAGGTTTCCACTTCTGTTAGATCTTCAATTCTCTTGATATAGTCTTTTGCCTGTTGGGGAAAATCCTGGAAATCTCTTATTGCTGAAATCTCCTCTTGCCAACCTGGAATTTCTTCATAGACGGGTTGTACAGCCTGTGCTTCCTTTATATTTGATGGCATTGAATAAAAGCTCTTACCATCAATTTCGTACTCTTTGGCAATTTTCAACTTGTTTTGGCCAGAAAGCACATCAAGTTTGGTAATTGCCATGCCGGTAATGGAGTTTAGTCTAACGGCATCATTGGCAACCACACCATCTAGCCAGCCACACCTTCTTTTTCTCCCGGTAGTTGCGCCAAATTCCCCACCTTTTTTCTGTAACTCTTCACCGGTGTTATCAAAAAGTTCAGTAGGAAAAGGTCCTTCTCCAACTCGTGTTGTATATGCCTTGAGGATTCCAATTACACTATCAATATTCGCAGGACCAACACCAGATCCGTTACATGCATTGCCTGCTATGGTATTCGAGGAGGTCACAAACGGATAGGTGCCATGATCAATGTCAAGTTGGGTCCCTTGAGCACCTTCAAAAAGAATGTTTTTGTTAAGTTTACGCGCGTCATCAAGCTCTACGGAAACATTACCGACAAATGGCAGTAGCCTTTCCGCATGCTGCTGAAATTCAGCAAATATCGTGTCAAAATTGAGTGGTTCGGTATTGTATCTTTTGGTCAACAGGAAGTTCTTTTCATCAATATTTGCTTCAAGTTTATCCTTAAACAGCTCCATATCATTGAGATCACCAAGTTTTATACCTTTGCGACCCACTTTATCTATATAACACGGTCCTATCCCTCTGCCGGTTGTTCCTATCTTCTTCCCTTTGATCAAGGCTGCTTCAGAGGCCTTGTCCAGGGTTGAGTGATAGGGCATTATCAAATGAGCTCTCTCACTAATGAGTAAACGATCTGCAGTCACATTTATCCCCTTTTTTTCCAGACCATCAATTTCGTGAAGAAGCACGGCAGGATCAATAATAACACCGTTACCAATCATACATTTTTTATCCTCATAAAGAATGCCTGAGGGAATTATATGAAAAATGAATTGCTCACCTTCAACTACCAGGGTATGACCGGCATTATTACCACCTTGAAATCTGACTACATAATCAGCATACCGAGTTAAAAGATCAACTATCTTTCCCTTCCCTTCATCACCCCACTGGGTACCAACTATTACTACACTGGACATATACTCTCCTGAGAAATAATGACGATCGACAACTAGGGTTTATAAAGTACATTTACACACAATTGCGCTCAATTTGCTTATGAACAAACATACTATAATAGCCAGCTTTACTAATAAAGTCAAACATTCTCAATTTCAACCTGCAAAACCACTTTTTCTATGGACTTCATCATTATTTCTCAGCAAACTATTTCAACTATTTACCTAGATGGTCTTGCTCTGTTGACAGCTCTGTCCAAATACCTTACCTTAATTCAACCTCAATAACGTTATCCAACTGGACCAACTTTCATTTGGTGAAATCGTTGGATATCATCAACTTACGATGGTAAAGTAAAATGTTTGGCATTGGTTTTCCTGAATTAATTCTCATCCTGGCGCTCGCATTAATTGTAGTCGGTCCAGATAAACTGCCAGAACTCGCCCGTTCACTCGCCAAAACACTGCTTGATCTAAAAAAGACTGCAGAAGGTCTAAAAAACAGTATAGAGATAGAAGATAATCCTCTCTCAGAAATCAAACCAGAACTCGAGGATGCTGCCAAGAATTTTAAGGAAACCATACTTGACGCAGAAACCCAAACCTGGAAAGAAACAGGAGCCAGCAGTCCTACTGAAGACAACCAAGAGCTCAAGGATATATACGGCGATTATGCTAATATAGTAAGTGACGGTGAGGCCCTGGCAACCGATGCATCTGAAAATATTAAAAGTAGTGAACAACCAACCTCAGATCAAAAATCAGCCACGGATGACAGTGCCCCTAATGACGTGCTCGAGGATAAGAGCAAGTAGCAATGTTAGAAAGAACAATTCAGGTCTTTAGGCCGCATCATCTTGAGTTGCGCAAACGTGTCATCCGTATCTTTATTACAATTTTTCTTTTTTCTGCCTTAGCCTATGTGTTCTCTGAAGAAATAGCCGGTTTTTTCATTGCACCACTTTACAGTGCTACTCCCTTGATGAAAAAGCTGGTATACACAAATCTTCCTGAAGCTTTCATCGCTTATATTAAATTATCCTTAATGGTTGGGATAATGCTCAGTTTCCCTGTTATACTATATCAAGCGTGGAGTTTTGTAGCTCCGGGATTAAAGCAGCATGAAAAGAATTTAGTAATTACCGTGGTATTTTGGGGAAGTGCGCTATTTGGCATTGGAGCTGTTTTTGCAATCTTTGGGGTTCTCCCCAGAATGCTCACCTATTTTATGAGCTATGCCAATGAAAGCCTTGAACCGCTGCCAAGATTAGGGAAATATCTGACATTCGTGGCGAGAACTGTCATCGCATTTGGCTTAGCCTTTCAAATACCCTTTTTGATGGTGATGACAGGTCGTGCAAATCTGGTTACTTCAGCCTATTTTCGAACAAAACGTATTTATTTTTACGGCGGGATAACAATTCTGTCTTTTCTGTTGAGCGCTGGCGATTTAATGGCAACACTGTTGCTCACTATTCCTCTTTTACTCCTTTACGAGATCGGTATTTTGCTGATGCGGCTTTTTCGCAGCAAACCAGATAACCAGGCAGATAATTCCACCTGACAATTCATTTCAATAAACCTCATTTTTAAGCAAACAGCAGGATATCCTATAGAGAGGTTTACCCTGCTCATCGTACTCAAGAGTATCAGGCTGGAGGAGTTTGTTCATTACACATCCCTCCTCAATTCGCAGTGGAAATAACATCTTCTCGGAAATTTCTGGATTAGGTACTAAGATATCATTTTCTATTGTGTAAGTATGGAGAGCGTAGTCCTCGCAGAGCGGGCATTGATAGACTCTGCCATTGGGAAAGATAAAATAATTCTCTGCCACCTGACCAGCACATTTGAAATTTTCTTCTGCATCCAAAAAAACCTTTGGATAGGTGACATGCAAGCCAGCACGAGCACTCTGCTGCGCCACCTGAGGTACTACATCCAACCATTTCTCCCTGCTAACCTGGAGCTCACTATCATGGCGCGTATCCTGTTTTCCAGCTTTTGCTGATTGTCCCCGGAGCCCAATGACCTGGATAAAAAAGCGCTTAACCTGCAGTTTTTGCAGCAGAGGAATCATGAGATGCAGGTATTCTATATTTCTACTGCTTACTGTATAGATGAGGCTAACCCGGAAACCTCTGGCAACGGCTTTCTCAATATTCTCTGTGCATACCCTAAACACATCTTTTCCGCGAATAGGGTCATTTATTCTACTGTTTGGCCCATCTAGACTAAAGCTCAAGTAATCTAGATCCTCAGGATTAGTTTTGTTCAAAAAATCATGAAAAAGATAACCATTGGAATCTACCGTAACTGCATAATTGAGTCTTTTTGCAGCAACGATGCACGAGGATAAGTCAGGGTGTAAGGTTGGTTCCCCCCCAAGGAATATAAGATTACTCTTCTTTTCAGGGTCGCTGAATAGTTTAAGCCACGACTCAATGGTTGAACGGCTTAACGTTTCTGATCCATGCTGGGAAGTGTTAATATAGCAATGTTTGCATTGCAAATTACATGCGGTGAGAATATGAAAAAATACATTCCGCTCACCTGCTTTAAAATCAACCGTTTTTGCTGTGGATTGCATAAGAATAATCGAGATCTTTTATATCTAATCTTGGCGTAGAGTATATTGTGCTAGCAAAGAGTCTTGCCAATAACCATCTTGATTCGTGGAAAAGAATTTTTTAAATAGGTGTAAACACTCGTTTCGTAGAATATGTGGAATAATTTCTATATTTTTAGAGGAGTACAATGGACTAAGCTCACTAAGTTGTAAATTAGTCCCCCCACCCATTGTATCCTCATAACCATATACTATGGTTTGTATATTATTGAGAATCAAGGTAGTGTAACACATAAGGCATGGTTCCATAGTAGAATAGATTACAAGATCATTGGCTAATCGGTCCGCATGTTTTTTATATAATTTACGTAGAACCATAATTTCAGCATGGTCTATCTCGTTATTTGCTGTGCTGTTTATCCTCCTTCCCCTGCACACAACGCCATCGTTATCAACGAGTACACAGCCTACCGGGAAGTCTCCCACACGCAATGCCAGTTCTGCCTCTTCTAAAGCTATTTGCATAAATTTTTCATGCATAACAAGACCCACTCATTTAGTTGGTATTAATTTTCGAGCATAAGATATCCTTAGCAGAGGGGAAAGAAAAGAGAGTAAAAGGATAATAAGTCATTTAATGAATAGGCACAAACTATAAGCATTAGAATATTACATTGATCTACCGTAATGAAGGATGTTAGCAGCTACTGTTATTCCGGTATGTTTCTGCACGAGATCATGTCCTAGATAATTGAATGGTAAAAATGCCACTTCAGCCTCATGCGAACTAAATGAAATTTTGGGCAGTTTTGGCATGAATTTTCGTTTATTCAACACCGCAGCTGCTAATGCAGTCTTCAGTGCCTCTATCCCTTCAGAAAGAGGCAGAGTCACAGGATATACATTTTTTTCAAACCCAACCGTAGCCTCTGGTATCTTGACTTGTGACAATGTCAGGTTCTTGGCAAAATGGAGAAAATAGCGTGGCCTTATCTTAAATGCGGGTATC
>CAZWVC010000277.1:0-6011 GCA_964637245.1 uncultured Desulfocapsaceae bacterium | reverse complement strand
CGTTGAGGAAACAGATATGCCAGCTAAAAACGTGGTCTGTCCCCATTTACGTTCTTCGCCGCCAGGCAAGCCTCGATATCTCTTCCCGGGGTGGTGGTTGGTTGGATATTAAAATTATCTACTAACAGTTTTACGCATTCATCCGTAAGAAATGATGGCATGGAAGGACCTAGCCGAATATCCTTGAACCCCAGGTGAAAAAGTGAAAGCAGGATTGCCACAGCCTTCTGCTCATACCATGAAAGAATCAGGGAAAGGGGAAGCTCGTTTATATCCACATCAAGCTCCTTGGCTAGCGCTTTGGCGACAACGACGGCTGAATAAGCGTCGTTGCACTGACCAACGTCCAGCAACCTCGGCACCCCTTCTATGGCACCGAGATCTTTTTCGAAGAACCTAAACTTTCCGCAGGCCAAAGTGAGTATGGCAGTATCCGCGGGAGCCTGCTCAACAAATTCCGTGTAATAGTTACGGCCAGGCTTTGCCCCGTCACACCCCCCGACAAGAAAAAAATGCCGGATTGTCTTTGACTTGATATAGGCAACCAGGGTGTCGATCACACTGCCCATCTCGTGTTCCTGGAGCACGGTATTGCGTGCATATCCGACCCAGACAGACCCTCGCTGTACATCCTCGACATAGCCCTCTAGTTCCATAGCCTTGTCAATAATCGGGCCAAAGTCTCCGTTTTCAACGTGACTAATACCGGGCCACCCAACAAGTCCAGTCGTAAAAACCTTCTCCTCGTAGCTTGAATCTGGTTTTTGGATACAGTTTGTAGTAAAAAGTATTGAACCTGGAAAATCTGGAAATTCTTTCTGTTGATTTTGCCAAGCAGTGCCGAAATGACCCACCAGGTGAGGATATTTTTTCAAAGCCGGATACGCATGGCAAGGGAGCATCTCTCCATGAGTGTAAATATTGATTCCTTTTCCTTCCGTCTGTTTAAGCAGTTCCTCCAAATCCTTCACATCGTGACCTGTGATGAGGATTGCCTTGCCGGTTTCCTGTCCAAGGCTGACTAAAGTAGGCTCCGGGTGACCAAAGTGGCTGGTGTTCCCACTGTCCAGCAATTCCATAGCCCGCAGATTTGTCTTGCCTGTATCGAGGGCTAGTGCGACCCATTCCTGCAGGCCGAGACTTTTATCCATCATTTTGGCGAGTGTTTCCTGTAATGATGCATAAACTTCGACATCTTCCTGGCCGAGAATAGCCGCATGATCTGCATAAGCAGCAGCACCGCGAATTCCATAGAGAGTTGTCTCCTGCATGCTTCGTACATCCCGGTCTCTGGTCAAATCTACTGGTAGGCCTACTTCTTCACCCTGTTGTATTAACCCCGCAAAATCCATCACCGGTTCAAAAGTGGCTGCTGGGTCATCAAAAGAGAATTTACCACCAGCCAGAGCTACCTTATCCTTTAATATTTCCCGTTTTTCCACCGTGCTCCTGATTAGTGCTTCCAGTCGGTCTGGGTCAAAATTGACATTGGTAAGCGTTGAGAAAATGGCCTTTACCGTGAAGCGGTTGATGTCTTCAATGTTTACACCTGCGGTACGGCCAGAAACTGCGAAGTGACAAAGCCCCCGAACTGCATAAGTGAGTAGATCCTGAAGCGCTGCGACCTCGTGATTTTTCCCGCAAACTCCAATTTTGGTGCATCCACCCTCTACCGTTTGTTCACACTGGTTACAAAACATATGCAGCTTCCTTTTAATCTGAATTTCTTAGAATGTTTTTCACTCTCATCCAATAGATGTCACCTTCGACATACTACAATGTGAGACTATTAACGACAACTTGTAATCGGGGACAGACCACAATTAATCACGGTGAGAAGAAAATTTATAGTAGAAAAATGGTGTTATGTGGGAGAGGTCAGCATTCGATTGCAGAGATATGTATAGATGACAATTTATATGCCTTTGAGATTCCTAACTCCTAATTATTTAGTAAAAACACTCTTCTGATGCATGAATCTAACATGTCAAGATCAAAAGGTTTGGCTAAGGCGGTACAAAACCCATATTCCTTATAATTCGCCATTACTGGATCATTAGAGTATCCACTTGCAACTACAACTTTAGCACTTTTATCGATTGAATGGAGCGTCTTTATGGTGTCTGCGCCACCCATTCCACCACGAATAGTCAGATCCATAATTACAAGATCAAATGGACTGCCCTTGTCTTTCGCGGCAAGGTATGTTTCTATTGCTTGCTCACCCTCCTCGACAGTAACCGCATTATGACCAAGTTTTCTCAACTGCATCTCAGCTATATCACGCACCGTTTGGTCATCATCCATTACCAGGACACGTTTTTTCTCTATAACTGTTTGAGCGTGAAATTCTGATGATTCAACTATTTGGGCATGTATTACTGCTGGTAAATATATGGTGAATGTTGTTCCTTCTCCAGGATGGGATATAACGAAAATCTTCCCCAGATGCTTTTTTACTATCGCATGACAGGTGGCCAACCCCAGCCCGCTTCCATCTTCTTTGGTTGTGTAATATGGATCAAAGATTTTATCGATGATTTCTGGAGCAATACCAACACCGTAATCCTTTATTGTGATGCAAACATAGTCACCTTCTTTTATGCCGGGAATATTTCTGCTTTGCTCTTTATCCACATTTTCACACCTAAACTCTATCTGTCCTCCATCAATCATTGCTTCTTTAGCGTTAAGGGTAATATTCTGTATGACCTGACCGACCTGACCACTGTCAGCATGTACCATCCAGAGGTCCCTAGCAAAAGAGTATGCGCATTTTATCTGGGAACCTAACAGAACAAAATCAGATGATTCCTTGATAAGCTCAACAAGGGAGGTGATATCCTTTACCGGATCACCACCTTTTGAAAAAGTCAAGAATTGCTGAGTGAGTTTAGCCGCCCTGTGGGTCGCTTCTTTTGCTTCCGAAAGAAGCGATGTTGCAACGTTATCTTCCTCTTCGATGGATTTTGCAGCAAGCTCTATTCTTCCTAAAATTGAGGTGAGAAGATTATTGAAATCATGAGCTATCCCACCAGCAAGCACTCCAACCGATTCAAGCTTTTTCATATTGAAAAGCTCATCCTCCATTCGCTTTTTTTCTGTGATATCACGGAACAACATGAGGAAATGGTAATTTCCTTTAGCTTGCAATTTCAATGAAGTTGATAATTCAAACCAGTGCTGTCGGTTGTGCAACTCTGTGAGGATCACTTCTCCATGAGATTTACCACTCAGCTTAGCCTTTCCAATATCACTCATTACCTTCAAGGCTGCTTTTTTAGAAAAAACATCACTCACGTTTTTACTAAGCATCGATTCTTTGGGACCAAGAAGAAGTTTAGAATCGCTTGCCCACAATTCAAGGATTGTCCCATGCTCATCAAACTCCATCATTAAGTCGGGTATGGCTAATAGCGTTGCTTCAAGATCTACATTTAACTGCTTTAATTTCTCTGTTGTCTCCATCTGCTTATCAATCACAGTCGACAATGATTTGTTTTTTTCTCGTAACTGTTGGGTTCGATTTTCAATCTTCTCTTCTCGCTTATTAACCTCACTATTTAATGAATCGATAAGGGCAATATTTTTCTCTTCAAGTGAAAGGGATTCCAATATAGAGCGATTAGAATTACGGGCGAACAATGAAGTCATTATCAGATAAATCAAAAAGGCAAGGGCGACCCAGGAGTAAGTCGGTTCTTGAATAAAGATCAAAGCAAAAAGTATCGTCAAACCCTGGGGGAGAATATAGAATAGAAAAGCAGCAATATTCACAGAGAGGATGGGAACGGAGGAGCTGATAACTCCGAGGCCAAGCATAAGTATTGCGCTGATATAAATGGGATCATTAAGAATGTATATTAGATGGTAGACGAGGGTCCAGCTGAGCCCCATAATTGCACAGGCAAATACATAAAGTTGCATCCACCTTTCCGGTGATCTTGCCTCTGGCTTCATTTTTCTCATGTACCAGAGGGTCAAGCGAAAAATGCCGCTCGCAACCAAGAGGATCTCCCATGAAACAAGAAACATCATTTGGTCAACGGATCTGAGGATAAAGTAAAAAATTACTCCAATTATAAAGACAACAGAGTTAGAGATAGGTGCCTGCATGTATAGAAGCCTGGCTTGTCCGGCTTTAATGAATGCAGAGTTCCCAGGCTTTTGCCTAATTGTTTCTTTCTCTTTCTCTATCATCTTTTAAATTTATCAATATGGGTATTTAATTCGTAACTTAAATCTCAACTCAAACCATATCAGTTTTTTGAAATGAATACAAAAGTCGAAGTCCCATCTTTTACTCTTTAGTTCGCACTCTGTTCTCGCATACACCCTGTTATGTGCCTGCTGTGACGAAAGAATCGAATCAGCTTTGCAAAAAGCAGAGTAGGACCACCTATACTATAGCGCATAATAATGGCGCATAGGCAAGACCTCGATATTTAGGTCATGCTAAAAAGTAACTATGGTAATGAGATATTTCTTGAAGAAATGTTTAGGAATCTTGGCTCCAGGTTTCGCCAGAGACTGGTAGCCCGAGAAAAAGGAATGCCAGCTAAAAACGTGGTCTGTCCCCATTTACGCTTACGCTGCTGAAGCTAGTGAGTTGCTGTCTGAGCAATCTCCATGATCTCGTCGACATCCAGCGGTTTATTCAGGTAGCGATACACGCCTAATTGTTCAGCTCTTTTTTGATATTCCTCCTGTACCTTAGCAGTTACGACAACCACTCGTGTCGTCAGCCCTTTCTTCCGTATATGGGCCAATACTTCCAGACCATCAGGGCCAGGGATCTGCAGATCCAGAAATAATAGGTCAGGCTTGTAAAGATCTAAAAGTTGCAGGGCAAGATTGCCATCATTTGCCATCACCAGCTTATAATCATCTCCTAGCATGACATCAAAAGATTCAAGGATTCCCTGATCATCATCTACTACAAATATAGGTTCTTGTGTCTTTTTCACGAAATTCATCCTCGCTTCAATTAGTATTATAGAATTATGCTAATTCTCATGCGTTTGAGTTAATATCTCTCATCGCCTGGCCTGTTGGCCAGAGGGAAAAAAACCACCCCACATGAGTTAGAGTAATCTATGCAATTACCAAATCCTTTTCAGTTGGAGCTGTGCAGGTGTCAAATCCAACAAAAGAACAGATAATCACACTTCCAACACTTTCGAAAAAGCAATAAAAATGCCACATTGGACATACCACTCTATGTTGTTGTTTTCATTGAAGAGCAAGCAACGCATTTGTCAGGAACCCACCATTGAACATTGCCAAGTCTTGCACAATGCATGTAAAAATGTGCGCAATTTATCAAAAGGTGAACCGTTATATGGGCAATCGTATCGTGATAATTGTCCCACCTTCTTTTGGGCAGGAAACAGAAATGGAACCACCATGTTCACTGATTACCTTATGTGTAATTGACAGCCCCAGACCTGTTCCCTTTATTTTTGTGGTGTAGAATGGATTGAATATATTATTGACGTCTTCAGCTGGTATGCCTTCACCGTTGTCCTGAAAAGTTACAACCAGATGTTCTGACTTTTCATTCTGCATACTCATCAACAACTTTCCCCCAGACGGCATTGCCTGTATGGCATTGCGAATAAGGTTGTGAAATGCTTTTGTAAGCTGCTGAGAGTCTACCCGAACAGGTGGTAAGTTGGAGGGAAAATCACACTGGCTCTCAATATTTCCTGCGAGTAAATCCTCTTCCAGAGTTTCAAGTGTCTGGATGAGGAGGTTTTTAAGAGGAATAACCCTGAAGGTGTATTTTGGAATTCGAGCAAGATCAAGTAAATCCTCAACAAGCTGATTTATGCGCTTCAACTCTCTGGGCACAGTTCGGTTGAACTTTTCAAGAAAACCTTCTTTCTCGATTTTCCTGGGTAGCAGTTGAACGAATGTCTGGATCGATGAGAGTGGATTGCGAATTTCATGGGCCATGCCAGCTGCCCATGTACCAAGTCCTGCAAGGCGTTCAGCCTGCCGAACAGATG
>CAZWVC010000276.1:0-6024 GCA_964637245.1 uncultured Desulfocapsaceae bacterium | reverse complement strand
CATTATGGGTGAGACTAGATGAGTTCTGCCGCCATAACCCTGGCGTCCCTCAAAATTCCTGTTGGAGGTGGAAGCGCAGTGCTCTCCATCTCCTAATTTGTCGGCATTCATGGCCAGACACATGGAGCATCCGGGCTCGCGCCATTCAAACCCGGCTTGCAGAAATATCTGATCCAAACCTTCCTGCACTGCCTGCTGCTGGACCTGGCCAGACCCAGGCACAACCAGAGCTTGCTTGAGGGAAGTGGCAATTTTTTTACCCTGAACAACCTCTGCGGCGGCACGCAAATCCTCAATACGGGAATTGGTGCAAGAACCGATAAATATTCGATCCAGGTGGATATCTTTGATAGGCTGTCTTTCTTTGAGCCCCATATACTTCAATGCAAGACCGATTGATTCCCGGATAGTTTCATTTTCTGCATCTTCGAGGGCTGGAACATGGCCGTTGACCCCGGTTACCATTTCGGGGGAGGTTCCCCAGGTCACCTGCGGCTCGATATCGCTGGCGTTAATCGCAACCCGCTTATCAAAAACTGCGTCAGCATCCGAGTTAAGGGTTCGCCAGTATTGCTCAGCTAGCTCCCAATTTATGCCCTGAGGTGCAAAAGGTCGCCCTTTCACATAACCGATTGTCTTATCGTCAACACCAATCAGGCCTGCCCGGGCACCTGCCTCAATAGCCATATTACAGATTGACATTCTCCCCTCAATGGAGAGTTGGTAAATAGCAGTTCCGCCAAATTCTATGGTATATCCGGTCCCGCCAGCGGTACCGATTTTGCCAATAATGTAGAGGATGACATCCTTCGCCGTTACGCCATTTTCCAAACTACCATTAACTTCGATGAGCATATTCTTGGTTTTCTTTTGGATCAAGCATTGGGTGGTCAGTACATGTTCAACTTCTGAGGTGCCTATTCCCTGAGCAAGTGCTGCCAGAGCCCCGTGGGTAGATGTATGGGAGTCGCCACAGACAATAGTCATGCCCGGTTGGGTAATGCCCTGTTCCGGGCCAATTACATGGACGATGCCCTGGCGTCTGTCCTCCATGCCAAATTCGGTTATCCCCTGTTCCTGGCAGTTGATACCTAAAATCTCCACCTGGAGTTTGGACAGCGGGTCCCTGATGCCAGAGATGCCTGCCTCTCTTTCTACTAACAAAGTTGGGACATTGTGATCTGGTGTTGCCAGGTTTGCAGCAGGCCTCCATGCCTTTCTCCCAGCGATCTTGAGTCCTTCAAAAGCCTGGGGTGAGGTAACTTCGTGAAGTAAATGGCGGTCTATATAGATAAGTGACGTTCCATCAGGGCGGTCTTCGACGACATGGCTCTCCCAGAGTTTATCATAGAGTGTTTTTCCTGCCATACAGCTTCCTCCAGTGTGTCGTATTATGTGCTTTTCATTAATCTTCAGCCTACAATAGTTACTAACCTGCAGATTTCATGAAAATAATTGTTGAGTTTATAAATAAGCAATTATATCAAAAATTTAAACCACATTGTAAGATAAGTTAAAAGATATATTTAAAAACCATGGTTGCATAGTTCTCAACCGCGCGATTTTCACCCTTCGGGTGGATCGAGATAGCTCACTATCGAAGTCTCACTGCGTTCGCTTATCTCCTCGTGGCCATTGCGAGATGCATACATTAGTATCGAAGTTGGAGTTTATGCCCAATTTTAAGGGTGCTTATCTGCATTTCGCAAGTCTTCTCGGCGAGCAAGCTATCTCGACCCATGAAATATGCAGGCTAACCCGAAATTTACATGATTATTTCCATCATTACTGTCATTTTCCTGCTGCTGCTTTTTGGTGAGGAGCGCAAAATCGTTGACCTCTCCCAGATTTATATGCTGGTCTGAATAATGATTATAGGTGTAGGTATATCTATAACATTAACATGGAGTGTCGGATGAAATTTGATTTTTCCAACAATAATGGTGAAACCCTATCTGGTGTGCTGGATCTCCCCGAGGGAAAACCACGGGCGTTTGCCCTGTTTGCTCATTGTTTTACCTGTTCCAAAGATTCCATTGCCGCTTATGTAATTGCCAGGACCTTAAAAGATTTGGGCATTGGAGTTCTCAGGTTTGATTTCACTGGTCTGGGCGAGAGCATGGGTGAATTTGCCAACACCAATTTCTCCTCCAATGTGGCAGACCTACTCAGCGCCTGTGCAATTCTAAAAGAGCACTATCAGGCTCCAGAAATTCTGATCGGTCATAGCCTGGGGGGTGCTGCAGTATTGCGGGCTGCAACCCAGCTCGAAGATGTCAAAGCGGTTGTTACCATTGCAGCACCAAGCAGTACTCAGCATCTATCGCAAATCATTGTTAACGAGATTCCAGCAATTGAGGAAGAGGGAGAGGCGGAGGTTTCCATAGCGGGAAGGCGTTTTACTTTGAACAGACAATTTGTCGATGATATTAAAGGAACCGATGTGCTTAAAGGAATCAGCAGATTCAGAAAAGCGCTGCTGGTAATGCATGCACCCCATGATGAGTCGGTTTCAGCTGACCATGCAGCGGCCATATTCCAGGCAGCCAAACATCCTAAAAGCTTTGTCAGTCTCGATAATGCGGATCATCTTTTATCACGCAAAAAAGATGGTCAATATGCTGCCAAGGTGATAGCTGCCTGGGTTGATCGCTATATTGCATCTGACGAGGAAGTGGCCATGGAAAAAGGTCTTGCCGGTAAGGTAGTTGTGGCTTCACGGGCAGGAACGAAGTTCACCCAGGATATCTATTCACAAGATCATCACCTTATTGCCGATGAACCTGCAGCTGTGCAGGGCGATAACTTGGGTATGAACCCCTATGAACTTCTGCTGGCAGGACTTGGTGCCTGTACGTCAATGACTATGAGGATGTACGCCGATCGGAAAAAGATCCCGCTTGAAGCTGTGGAAGTTTTGCTTGCCCATGACAAGATCCATGCAGAAGATTGTGAGAGCTGTGAAACTACCATGGGAAAAATAGACAGGATTGTCAAGACCATCAAGGTTTTTGGCGATTTAAGTGCAGAGCACAGGCAAAAGCTTTATGAAATTGCGGAGAAGTGCCCCGTCAACAGAACGTTGAAGGCGGAGATGTATATTGAATCACATCATCCGGGAGATGGCAGCGCCGCAGGGTGATACCAATCATTAAATAACTGAGGTGTGATATGTGTCGACTGGCAGCATATATGGGACCTGATATTTTCATATCATCGTTGGTAACGGAGCCTAAACATTCGCTTATCCACCAAAGCTATCACGCCCGGGAGAGGATCGAGCCGCTCAACGGTGATGGGTTTGGCATCGGCTGGTACGCCCCCCAGTTCTGTGATACTCCGGCAATGTTCAAAGAAGTGAGCCCCGCCTGGAGCAATCAGAATCTTCGTGATATTGCCAGGGTTACTAAAAGTAGTTGCATTTTCGCCCACGTCAGGGCGGCAACTATAGGAGGGCATCTGTCGCGTACCAATTGTCACCCGTTTACCTGGAAAAACTACATGTTTATGCATAACGGCACGGTTTTCGGTTTTGAAAAAATTCGCAGAGCACTACGCCGGCAACTCTCCGACGATACCTACGAAATGATAAAAGGATCAACGGACAGTGAACACATCTTTGGTCTGTTTGTCGATCGCATTGCAGCTTTTTCCCAGCCAACGCTTGAAAATCTGAAGGAGTCGCTGGTCGGGGCTATTGGTGATATAGAGAAACTCAAAGGTGTTGTCGGTATCGATACCCCTTCAACCTTAAATTTAGTACTTGGCGATGGTAGCAGGATGATGGCAACCAGGTATGTCAGCAGCGGCGATGAGTCGAACAGCCTCTACTTTTCCAGCGCTGGACGCTTTTACTGTGAGGATGGTATATGTCGTATGGATGAAGGCCGGGATGCTTTTATCGTAGTGTCAGAACCGCTTGATGGTTCCCAGGCCTGGCAGCGGGTGGAGAACAACCAGATGATCCTGGTCGATGAAAAGAAAAAAGTTTCCCTTGCCTCAATTGACTTGAACTAAGTACAAGTGGCTTCGTAAGTGCCTTTTTAAGGTATTTGTTTGTTAATCGTGTTAGTTTTTTTAGCTACAATTATAGTCTTTTTCTAATTTTAGAGTAGAATAAGATAGATATTTTCAATGATATACGTCTATATCCCAGGTAAGTATTCTTAAAGTTATAGCATCTCCAACACTAAAGGTGCCATACTGGGAGAAAGCTCAAACATAAATTTTTGCCAGAAGTGGGGTGTAGATATGTCAGATAAACAAAACGTCGAAGAGCGTTCCGGCAAACCTTTCCCGATTGTCGGCATTGGTGCATCTGCTGGTGGCCTGGAAGCCCTCAAGGTTTTCTTTGAAAAGCTTTCCCAAAAGAGTGGAATGGCGTTCGTGGTAATCACCCATATGTCACGGACACAACCCAGCTTGCTACCGGAGCTGCTGCAAAAGGTCACTGCTATACCGGTTCAGACCGCTGAGGATCATCGGGTGATTCTTCCGGATAATGTCTATATCAACCCACCGAATAAAGAAGTCACTATTTATAAAGGGAAAATCCAGTTGTTTGATATTGTAGAGAAAACGACTAGATTTCCTATTGATCAGTTTTTAAAATCTCTGGCTATTGATCAAGGAAGCTATGCGGCTGCAGTTATTCTTTCGGGAACAGGATCTGACGGGACAAGTGGTATCAAGGAAATCAAGGGTTGTGATGGTCTTGTAATTGTGCAAAATGAGGAATCGGCTGCCTATGACGGGATGCCCAGAAGTGCTATTAATACTGGACTAGCTGATAAAATACTTCAGCCGGAGGATATGGTGGATGCTCTTCGCGGCTGTTTTACCAATTATGAAGAAGTGCAACGCAAACAACCAGCCGGTGCAACTTCTGCCCAACTGGATTGGCTTACAAAAATTTTTTCCATAGTGCGCACCCATATTGGCCATGATTTCTCAGTGTATAAAAGTAGCACCATCCAGCGCCGCATCAACCGCCGTATGGGTCTTAACCAGATTGAAAGTCATCAGCTGTATGTTCGCTATCTGCAGGATAATCCCAATGAAGTGAAGGCTTTGTTTAGAGAACTGCTCATCGGGGTAACCAGTTTTTTCAGGGAGCCCGCTTCATTTGATACGCTTAGGGCCCAAATCATTCCCGGGATCCTGGCGAATAAAAGTGACGAAGGTGTGCTGCGTATTTGGGTACCAGGCTGTTCCACGGGTGAAGAAGTATACTCCCTGGCAATTACACTGGCTGAATGTCTTGAGCAAACATCTAAGCGAATCCAGCTGAATATCTTTGGGACTGATATAAATAGTGGTGCGATCGATAAGGCTCGACAGGGTGTTTATCCGGCAAGTATCGGCGCTGATATAAGCGAGGAGAGGCTCAAACGTTTTTTCAGCAAAGAGGGTGAATCTTACCGGGTCAGCAAGGCGATCAGGGATTGTGTTGTCTTTTCAACTCAGGATATTATTAAGGATCCGCCTTTTTCCCGCCTGGATTTGCTTTGCTGTCGCAATTTGCTGATATATTTGAATAGTAAAGCCCAGAAAAAGCTTTTACCTCTGTTTCATTACACCTTGCGTCAGGATGGCATTTTAATGCTTGGCTCATCGGAGACGATTGGAGGTTTTAGTTCGCTGTTTGAACCCATAGATAAGAAATGGAAAATTTTCAAACGGCGGGAGGTCCCGCAGGCTTTGCGACAGATGGTTGATTTTCCTGCCGGGTCCAGTAATTTAGCAGCATCTATCGCTGAACCAACTCCCTATGTAGCAACTGAGCAACAACCAAATTTTGCGCGAATTACCCAAGAACTCATTCTTGAGAACCACGCACCAGCAGGAATTCTTATAGATGAAAAAGGGCAAATTCTTTATATCCAGGGTCGCACAGGAAAATATTTAGAGCCCCCTACTGGACCTCCTACCCATAATCTTATTGACCTGGCCCGGGATAGTCTACGCTTTGAGATAGCATCTGCCTTAAGGATGGCTAAAACCGAAAAAACCCAAATTACCCGG
>CAZWVC010000275.1:0-6036 GCA_964637245.1 uncultured Desulfocapsaceae bacterium | reverse complement strand
TTCTGGTTAGAACGCCGGCCTGTCACGCCGGAGGTCGCGAGTTCGAGTCTCGTCGGCCCCGCCAGAGAATAAGCGGATCCAAGTATTTTTTCTTGGATCCGCTTTTTTTGTCTGGAGTATACAACGAACTTCCTTCTCCTTGTGTATATTGCTGCCTTCGAGTGTGAATTTATTTTGATCATCGATTAGCTGATTGCTCCATCCTCTTGTTACCGTTCCAGCTTAAGCACCGTCTAAAAAATATTTATGGGTTTCGTGTAATAATTTTTTTGATTTCACCTATCTCGGAAGGTAGCATTAAAGAAACAAGGTTAACATGAAACGTTACCATTAAGATTTCTCCTAGGGGTGGAGATCATGTATTACGAGATAAAATCATTGGAGGTAGAGGAAGAGTTAAAAATATGTCCAACATGTGGTTATCGAGACGGATTTCACTCTATGCTTAAAAAACAGGATAATGAAATCAGACTCTTGTTTATCTGTCCTGGGTGCCATGATATATTCGATGTAAACCTTAAATTCTCACAGTAATTATATCACCTTGAGATCAATTTTTTACTCATCTGTATTGGTCGAGCATCTGCATTAATTAGGGTTAGAAAATTATCAAAAAACTTTTCCAAAAATGGTATCAATCTGCAGCATTGCTAAAATCATCACTATTTGAACGCTGCCACTTGAGAGATTTTAGTTGCCAATCTGTAGATTTCTCCACACGAATATCGAATTGATGAAATTCAGCCTGGAGCAGACGTACGTCGTCTTTTTCAAGTTGTGTGTCTGATACCGCTGCATAAACGGTCAATTCCGCTATATTTCCCTCTCCCTGTATAAAAACATCTGTGGTTGTATAGACAGTAGAAATTGATTTTTTCCGCAAAAAGTAGCCAGAAGCTATTCGCAGAATCTCACTTTTAGCAAAACCACTATTGTCAGAATAACCATCAGATATGAGTTTCCGTAATCCGCTAATGCTCTTTTTCTCAACCTGCTTCTGTACATCATTTATGAACTCTACAATTTCTTCTTCAGGTGACTGGTCTGCTGAACAGGAGAGCAAGCATAATGCAACTATAACCAAGGAAATGTGCAGGATATATAGGTGAGATTTCATCGTTACCAATGGTCAGAAAGCTATGTCTGAAACTTGATTAGTTCTTTCAGCATCAAATCGGGGTCAAGCCGCGTAGTGTGGTCGACATCAGCGAAGAAATACTTGATTATACCTGTATTATCGATGATGTACGTTGCAGGTATTGGTAACTGGTGACTCTCGTCTCCATTTGTTTTTGGAAGATCAATACCAAAATCTTTGTAGATTGGCTGGACTGTCTCTGCCAGGGTATAAGCCAAACCATACTTTTTGGCTACAATATTCCCAGGATCACACAGAACCGGGAATTGGAGCCCAAGTTTAGAAACGAGAGAGGTGGTTATAGTTTTGAGCATGGGAGATATAGCAAGAAGATATGCACCAGATTCATTAATTTGTTCAATTTTTTGCTGCAAAGCCTGCAGCTCTAAGTTGCAGTAGGGTCACCAATCACCACGAAAAAATTTTAGGATTAATGGACCTTTATGGAGAAACTCGGAAAAGGTGTAATTATTACCTTTGGCATCCTCCAAGGTAAAATCAGGAGCAATGTCACCTGGCTGAAGACAGTTTTGTAAAATGCCTGATTGGGAAAGTTTCTCTATCGCATTTCCCATAGTTGCTACAGTTTCTTCTGGGACTGCATTTACGAAATCTTCTCGCTGTTTACGCAATGCCTCTGGTAAATTCATACCATCACCTCTCTGCTGGATTGAGTTTTATTTGACTGGCCACTTTGATATTCTAAGCAGATCAAAGCTGATTGAAAGATAAAACTAGAAAAAGTAGATGCGTGGCAAATTCATCGGATTTACCTGCACATTTTCTGGTGAGATAGCGAGAATAAATTGAAATTATATATCAAGGCTTTAGCAGTTTCCCCTTTGAGCAAGAAAGGAGCGGCTATAGTGAAATAAACTATGTTCAAATATATAGTTATACGCGTTTTTATAATTCTTCGTTTTCCATCTTGTCCTTGTATTTGCTATTTACCTGATATACAAATGCAAGGATTTCAGCAACAGTCTGATAGAGATCAACCGGGATCTCATCACCTATAGGAACTTTCGAAAGAAGTTCAACAAGATCTGCATCCTCTTGGATATGAACGCCTGCTTCTCTGGCGGTCTCAATAATTTTTTCTGCTAATTTGCCTTGACCGCTTGCAGAGATCAGTGGTGCAGCGCCTTTTTCTTCTTCATATACAAGTGCTACAGCTTTAGCTGGAGTCTTCTTTTCCATTTTAAACCTTAGTGTTAACTATCGATTCTCCTTCAGGCAGCAATCTTTTTAGTAGATCTGCAGCTGGATCTATCTGGTCGAGGGAGTAAGAGATTCCAGTAATCTTAGTGTTGATCATGTTGGAAAGCCCGTCTTCTGTTAGTTGTTTAATAAACTGGAGTTTTTCAACTGAATCGCTCACGAACCGAATAAAAAGTCCTTCCTCGTTTTTCTGAATATCTATACGGAGATTTCCTAGACCCTGGAGAGCAAGATGTAGGGAGAAATGCTGAGCTGAGTCATCCACGTCGTTGCTGGAAGAATCATCTTTTTCAACGATTAAATAGCCTTTTTCCAGAAATGGGAAGGGTAGCGGGAAAATAAACAGGTTATCTTTTTCGAGCTGAAGTTGTGCGAGTTGATAGAGCTCTATTGTATTGAGCAACTTATTCGTTGCTTCAGCCAACTTATCAGCTCCCTTGAAAATCTGGGAAATATCAAGTAATGCAGACTTTAGAGTGGTTTGCGCTTTAGCCTTTTCATTTCTAGACAACAAGGCTTCAAGAGACATTCCAAGCCGATCGATGAGTTGTTTTAACAGACTTCCAGCATCTTTACCGGCTAATCCTTCTGGATTAAATTGAAAAAATGTATCCAACGTTTTTTGAGAGTGGGAGGAGAGGAGTCTCAAAGGTGATGTCTGGGAGGTTCGAATGGCTTGTAATAAATTTTGCAGATCAAGTTTATCACCTAGTAGGGTAATAGATTTGCCGGAAAATAGATTTGCTGAATCTGAAAGAATCCGTAGTTCAACCTGGGGTGAAGTTGCTGCAACCTGTAATTGGAGAGTCTGGCCAATAGATAGAGGTACTTTAGCCTGCGCAGGTATACGACTGCCTCCAATATCGAGTACAAATGAGTTGGACCCTTTCCCTTCGACTACAACAGCTTTGAAAACCTGTCCCTGCCGTGGTTGATAGTGCTTTCCTCTGCCGGCAGAATCAGATGTAGACGAGCCAGTAGGGGGTATTCCTGCAAGTGGAGAAATTGATATCATAGATATTTATCGGCAAAATGGGACAAATAGTTTATTGCTTACGGTTTTTTGAAAAAAGCAAGCGATACCCAATTACCTTGTTGCGACAGGAGAAAAAACTAAATTAATTGAGTTAAAATACTAGCGAATGGTTGATGGTAGAAGATTAATAGTAGTTGCTTTTAATAATCGTAGGCTCTAACGTTCTCTCGTAATTGTTTGCGTTGCACACCAAGGAGATAGGTAATAATGGCATCTCTGTGCTTGGTTGATATTGAATCAAAATGAAATGCTACCTGCCATTTACGGTTACGTAATCTCTTTTTGCGGATAACATGACCCACAGCATTTACAGTTATTTTTTTATCCGGCAGAAACAGTTCAATGACCACATGATCTCTGCTTTTTGGTTCATCAGGAAACAAGGCCAATACACCAGATCCCGATATATCCTGGGTATCTCCACTTATGGTCCAATTACTTTGAGATCCACTCTCCAAAGATGAATTATGTGAGACAATGATATCCGTTGTCGTGTTGATGCGAAAATATTCCCTCAGGCTTGCCGGATCAACTGTGCTTTTAGCAGCAAGATGTAATGATCTATCGTCTTTTTGTTCAATAATTTTAGCATTTAAAGAAGTTGTGGTTGTTTCCCGTTTAAGGGAAACAGGGTGATATGAAGATATATCGATATTTTTCGGCAGAATACCTGGCGCGAAAACAAGGTAGAAATGGGGAGGATTGTCAACCTGAAAAGTACATGCACAATTGTGTTGTGTACCTCCTTTTAGCGTGAGCTTTATTCTTGCGGCACATTGGTCATCAATTGTTTTAATAATATTAATTATAGAAGAACTCACATTACCATTATAGATCTTTTACTTTTACTTTCAGACGGAGGAGTCGCCGCTGGATTTCCAGGCAACAACCAATAATTTTGTCCCTGTCTTCGGTGGTTATTTCTTCAAAATGATACGCAATATCATATTGATCTTCTGCTGTATTAATGGTCCTAACCGGACGCGCTAGGACAGTAACAACCTCTGGCTCAACTGTGGGGAGGGTTATTTCAAGCGTGATTTGTTTGTCATTTGGCGGTTTTTCCGTAAAGCTTGCGAGTATACCACTGCCGCTGATGTCAATTGTCTCGCCTCTAACAGCCCATTCATCCGGATTACCTGCTTTAACACTAGACTTAAAGGATCTTCCGATAACGCTGGTGACTGCATCCACTCTAAAGAACTCACGCATCTGTTCATGGCTCATCGCCTTGATGGCTGTCATTACAAGCTGCTGAGCATTAGTCACTTTTGTGATATTTGCTTCTAAGGATATTGACGGGCCACCCATGTCAATGCTGATGATGCACGGTTTTTTAGTATCGATGGACTCTATTGGCAGGGAACCGGTTTTAAAAAAAAGGCTAAAAACCGGAGGAGCTGATTTCTGATAAACACCTTGTATCCGAAATCTTTCTCTTCTGTTTTTCAGGGGTAAAAAAACCCGAACAGGCTTAGAATCAGGTATGTTGTTGAGAATTTCGTGATCAGGCTTCATAATAAAAGTAGTTCGTTGGGTTAAAAAAAACTATTCAGGGATGCAGCTAATTATCACATTATCTTAGTACTTTAGCACTCATATAAAAAATATTCAAGCTCGTCTAGGTATATTTTCCTTAAATACTCTTAAACTTCAACACGATCCATACCGAGATATTTATAGTCAACTTTGATGGTTAAATATAAAAAGACACTATAAGTAATAGGCTGCTATCCTCATCGGCTTAAATGTTAATAAGCTTTAAAAAATCATAACTTCAGTTCTCAAAAAACATTAGTGGCAACTATTTGATAAGTATAAAGAGTGAGGGATAATATCAAAATGCATCAATTTCAATTTATTGACTTATGTTGCATCAATAGCATATTATTTAATTAGCTATTTTGTATATTTAGGGGCAAAATCGTATTTTGTTTCAAAATTATTCACCTCATCGCATAAGCAGGGTTTCGACCTTATCACCCTATGAAGAGGCAAGAAGAATGCTTTTAAACAAATCAATACTCATAACCGGCGGTACAGGCTCTTTTGGAAAAGCTTTTGTAAAAACGTTGTTGAAAAAATATCCATCGATCAGACGTCTGGTTATTTTTTCACGAGATGAATTAAAACAATATGAGATGCAACAATCATTTTCTGGATCGAAGCATGAATGCCTAAGATATTTTATAGGTGATGTCCGCGATAAATCCAGATTGTATCGTGCTCTTGAAGATATTGACATTGTAATTCACGCTGCAGCGCTAAAACAAGTCCCAGCCGCTGAGTATAATCCATTTGAATGTATCAAAACCAATATATTAGGAGCACAAAATTTAATTGAAGCCTGCCTGGATACCAAAGTTCAATGTGTTGTTGCACTCTCAACAGACAAGGCTGCTGCACCAATTAATTTATATGGTGCAACTAAGTTGTGTTCTGATAAGCTGTTTGTTGCCGCAAATAATATTAAAGGTAAAAGAGATATTCGATTTAGCGTTGTTCGTTATGGCAATGTTATGGGAAGCCGCGGTTCAGTAATTCCCTTTTTTCTTGATAAATCTCGTGATGGGGTTAAGCCCGATTCGCACGGCACCTTTCTTTCTGGTAAGCCAAATAGGAATGCTCCCAGGAACGATTG
>CAZWVC010000274.1:0-6043 GCA_964637245.1 uncultured Desulfocapsaceae bacterium | reverse complement strand
ACTCAATAATTGGCAATTCAACAATTGTGAATCAATCTGGCGGTAGACATAAGAAGATGCGCCTGCGCGTGAAGATAGGGGTGGCCTATGGTACAGATGTTGATCAGGTCCGAGAGATATTAATGAACATTGCCCAGAATGAGCCACTCGTTTGCAAGAATCCTGAACCACGGGTCCGTTTTCGCATATTTGGGGCATCAAGCCTAGATTTTGAGTTGCTCTGCTGGATAAATGATCCAGAGTTGCGTGGACGGACAATGGATAGCCTCAATGATGCTGTCTACAAGAAATTTGCAGAGGATAAAATTGAAATTCCTTACGCCAAACAGGATTTATATATCAAAGGATTACCAGAGCATTTAAATATACAAGGAGCTGAAAAAGAAAAACATTAACTGGCAAACCACAGGGCTCATCTCATCGGCAATTAGTAGTTACCAATCGAGAATAATACAAATAGGAGCAGTCAAGAAAAGGAACACTACAATACTGCAATAACGCAAGCCTGACTCCATTGCTATTGGTACTGGTCAAATTGGAGGAGGATTTGTGGAATAGTTAGACTGGGCTTGCAAAGCGATTAGCTATCACCTTCAATTGCGCCAATGTCTGCCTGCTCACCAAGAGGTCGAATTTTATTAAGCTGATCAGTTTGCAGTTTATAAACCGTCTTAATTTCTGTGGTTTGATATATGCTGATATCATTGTTTTCATCAAGGGGACCAGGGAGGAAAAGCGAATTCCACGCAGCCTCACCTAGAATTTCCGGGCCCATACCTGCAATGCTCTGCTGCTGTAGAGCTCTATCAAGAAAATGATAAAACTCGATATAGGGAAAGTTGACCGGCTCAGAAGGCCAGGTAGCGGCAGGGCCGTACCATCTGGTTGCCTCCAGGGTCAATACGGGGGTGCCGTCTGAAGCCTGATAGGGTTGATTGCCTTCTGATTCTTCGTCAGTATCAACGGTGGCCAGAAAATTCTCAAAATCTAAGGTTGCCTGGTGGGCAAATCCTTCCAAGTTATAATAATTCTCTAATCTCAGAAGAAGGATTTCTAAAAAATTGTCGGTACCTGCTGGATTATGCTCGTAATCATAGTAGTGGTTTTCAAGGGAGTATTGGTGTGGAATCTTATCCAATGAATCACCGAGGGGTTGATAATACAAAACAGCAGGGGCTTGGGGAAAAACTCCAATGGAGATAATATGCGGTGATACAGCAATGCCGCTTGTCAGGTTGATGACATCAGAAAGACTTACTCCGTCGGCATCGCCAGTTTTGGGATAGAGTTTACGGGATAAAGATCGCCAGTTTTTAGCACCCACGGGCACAAGAATCTGGCTAAAATCTATTGTACCTATGAGGTTATAACCGAGGCTCTTGAAATATATGAGAGAGCCACTGTAAACATCATGATGACGAACCAGCAGGTTTGAGCCGTCATTGTCAAGCTCTGTAACAGTGTTGCCAGCAATGATCGATTGTCCGATAATCATTTCCTCAGCGGCATGGGCATTGCCGACGGTTGCAGCGACACCGCCGGCAAGGTTAACTCTGTCCAGACTATCAGTGCGACTGTAGCCGTAGACAGCATTTTCAACTATGGTGCTGCCCAGGATACGTAAATAGCCGTTTGACGCATAGACTCCGCCGCCGCGCCAATACCCCATATTATAGAGCGATTGAAGATGTGGGGGCAACGCTACCGGGGAGACTATGTTTCTGGCAATGGTGCTGTTGCTAATCTCCAGGGTGTTGAGGGTGCCAATGGAGCCTCCGTCGGAATATATGCCGCCGCCATAGGTGAATATAGCGCTGATTGTATTACCGCTGATGGTACTTCTTTTCAATCTCGAAACTGCATTTTGTATATGCGGGCCGCCAACAGTGTAGACGCCGCCTCCGGCAGCACCGGCACCTTCAATACTATTGCCGCTTATTACGGAATTATCTATATCGATGAGATTTGCGTAAACCCCTCCTCCAAAAGCTCCACGATCACGTGACTGATCGAAATCACCCCGACAGTGGTTATCATATATTTCACTGTTAATGAGCGTTGCCTTGCCCCACACAGCAATGCCGCATCCTCTCGAGAGGGTCCAGGGTTGTTCGATGTTGGTTAAGGAAATGTTTTCTGCTTTGTTGTATCCGCCTGTGATATTAACATTATTAAGTGTCAGATTGCCGTAGACTGCAAGAACCCTGGCGGGTGTCTCTTGGCCGCCGGTCCAACGCAGAGTAATACCGTCCGGCAGCATTGATGCATCTATTGAAACATTTTTACGGGCATAGAGGGCAGAGGCCCCGTAGTCGCGTTCTGAAAAGCCTTCAAGCACGGAAATACCATCGTCGAAACTCATCACCTCGCCCTTTAGAATGGAATGTGCTTCACCAATCTTAGCGAGTTCTATGGTGCCGCCATTCAATTCTTCGGCAAAAGTTATGGTGTCACCATTTTGCGCATGATTGAGGGCGTATCTGAGTGTGACTATACCTTCAGGAGGATTCTCGGTGTCTTCAAGACTGGTAACGACGAGAGTGTTGGTCGAATTGCCAAGAAGCACATAAAGAACTATCTGAAGAAACTGAAGCTTAATTTCATGCATATATAAAATCCTTTATCAGAATGAGCCTCTTGCAAAACTGTCTTTTCATCCAGACTCTGCGTTATGCTCAAAATTTTATCCTTGGAATATTAGGTATATACCTGTGGTAAAATTTATCACATGCCTTGATTCAGCAAGAAAACCATAATTTTGCAAAAGGCTCAGAATGAATATTTTCCTTGGCATGCCGATTATGCGATACTACCAATATAGACTAAGTCGCGAGAAAATTCAGCACGATCTGTTGAGAGAGGAGAACGATACTGCGCTTTCAGACTATTTTGATATCCCAGATAATCCCTTGATCTTATCGGCACAATAAGCAATAGCAGTGTTAATCTATTGTAATTATGACTTTCTATCCATATGGTTTGTGTATACCTATCAACCACCTGGAATTTTTCACTTTTAATATCAATTCTGCAATATCATAACCTGACAATGTATGTGTTACTCCTAGTTGAGTTAAATTGGGGTAAAGAATGGATCTTTACGACATGGACTTGCTGAGATCTAGTCGTCTGCTTATCACCTCGCAGAAATGTCTTGCTGTCTTTAGCCTGACACGTTAGTATCTCTCTCGTTGCTCTATTAATGTGATATTTATTATAGCATAAAAACACAGGGGAAAACCATGGTACGATATTTCTATTCGTTTGCAATTGTTGTTTTTTTATCAGTTTGTCTCTTCTCAAAGACTTCTCTGGCCGGTTGGAAAATACAGCAAATAACAAATAACGATTATCATGATAGAGATCCTGTGCTGACGGATTCTCTCATCGGCTGGTTGGGTCGGCTTGATGCAACTGATGATGTGTTTGCCTATGATGGCACCTCAACCCTGAGATTGACTAACAATGGTATTGTAGATCAGGATCTTTCCGGGAGCGCCGGTTATCTGGCCTGGATAGACAGAGGGACACCTGATAATGTGTATGTGTATGATGGGGTAAAAACCACCCAGGTTACAACCACTGGCATCAATTTCAGGCCAATGGTCAGTGGCCACTATGTTGTTTTTACGAGATCGGTGAACGATATTTTCATTTATGATCTTTCCTCCTCATCATCTGTTGAACATCAGATTGTTGCTGGTGCATCTATAAATGAGCATTCGCCCTATATCAATGGCAATTGGGTTTCGTTTACAACCAATGAGGGTGATTCTGAGATTTATTATCATGATATCGCATTGGATACCACCACAAAGCTCACCAACAATGCCCTCAGCGATTATGAGTCTGCGATAAATGATAACTATATAGCCTATGTTCATTACGACGGAAATGATAGAGAAGTTATGGTCTATGACCGGGCAACTCCTGAGACACGCCAACTTACCGACGACAATCTGAGCAGCAGTAATGTTACCCTTTCAGATAGTAATGTTGCCTATGTCACCGGCCAATCATCAAATGATGCCGTTTTAAGCCTATACGATGCTGTGACCAAATCGACGGTCGAAGTAGCCAATAATGTCTCGTTTTATTATGATGAACGACCTTCCATGGATGGAGATTTCCTTGTGTATATGGGTTGGGATGGTAACGATTGGGAGATATATGTCTATCAGATTTCTTCTGGTGTGAAAACCCAACTTACCAATAACAACCTAGATGATAGATACCCAAGGGTTCACAAATCAAAAATAGTCTGGCAGCAAAATGATAATATAAACCCTAAGGATGGCGATAATGAGATTATGCTAGCGATACAGACTCATGAATCCAGTATCTTTTTCCCAATCAAAGTGGATAACGGAAAGACAACGATTATTCACTTACCGGGCAACTAATACATATGTGTGGCATATGTCAAATAGTGATGTGGAAGCCTCAGGAGACATCCCTCTAGAGGGTATATGTAGTCATTCAGATGTCGGGGCCGCTGGTGTTGCCCAATTTGTCGCAATAAAAAAGTTATTCAGTTTGGCCATCATTTCAAGGGAACTATACATTCTTTTGAATGCAAAGGAGTCCTATCGGCAAAGAGGTCAAGTGAACCTTCCCCGATTTAATGGGCACTTTTAAGAGGAATCAAAGTCTTCTAAAGGAGTGTTCCGATGACCAGCAGTAGAAAGCCCTTACGCCAAGCAAGATTTATATATCAAAGGAATACCTGAACAATTGCGGTTGGTCAAAACAGTAAATGATCACTCTACTCCTTCTTCTGAATAGCTGATACTAGAAGCAAGAGCCAGGAGGTATTGGGCTTTGCAGTAAAGGTACTTTCTACCAGAATTACCCAATCCTTAGTTGCGGAACTAGGTGGAGTGCCAAGATTTACCCAGTTGCCTCCTTCAACTTGCGTAACAGAACTATTCTTAAGTCCTCCGCCTGACCGGGGATTGTACCATTTTACTTTAAATGGACCGGAGGCATTACGTAAATCAAGATCGGTGGAACCACCGTTTTTCAGATACACCACATAGGTCTTACCAGCCTTATAAAAGCAGTAATCATCACTAGCACTGGAAAGACTGTTATTATTGTTCATTTGCCAGAAAGGTACGCTATTTTTTGAGAAAAACTCAAGGGCAAACCGACAATAATCCCACCAGTTATCCCGACTACGGAAATCCTCGCAGCTGAGGTCGGAATGGGCGTGCTGATAGCCAAAATACCATTCATTGCCCCACCCGCCTGCCATAAGTGTTCCCCATAGGCCATTCTTTCGGCCATCCACATGGGAATTGCCTGCATCGTTATCCGGGCGCAGGGCATGACTGGCATCACCTGGCTCATCACAGGCGACTGCCCAGGGTTTGCCGGCATTGGCTGACCGGTTGATATAATCTTTTACTTTGTTATGCACTGCCGAGAAGTCGGTTTTACTTGTTTGAAGAGAGAAGCCGGTCAACTTTGAACCATTACCCAACAGATCATAGTGCGAACTGCCGTTATGGATCACAATATGGTGGTGGTAGGGATCGGTATCATAAAAATACTGTGCCCAACTTTTTTTCTGGGAAGTTGTAGCATTATTGATCTCTTCGCCAAGATTCCAGTTTAAAGCAAGATGATGACCAAACCTGGCAATCAGTTCTCGATAATAGACTTTGCGTTGGATACCAAGATTTCCTCCATCCAACAACAGCTCGTTTTCGGTTTCCTGGGTCTTGAAATGGAGGAATAACCCCATTTTGTCTGCATGTTCAAAGACCACTTCCCATTGATCAAGTTTGGAACAATCCATCCGGGTGCGATCGGCACTATTATCAGAAATATACGGAAAAACGTTTTTATCATCACCACCAATGTTCATTGGAAGAAAGGAAAAGGCATTCATTCCTTCGGAGGCAAGATAATTAATTGCACCAATAATTCCCTTGCCCATATTGCCATTCCAGGTGGGATCTCCACTTTTCCAGTCACTGAGATGTGGAGCCCAGGACTTGCGGCGACCGCCGTTATCGGGGGTGTTGTCAAAATCATC
>CAZWVC010000273.1:0-6044 GCA_964637245.1 uncultured Desulfocapsaceae bacterium | reverse complement strand
ACTCTCGTACACACGCGTTCCAGGCGTGCACCTTAAGCCACTCGGTCACCTCTCCAGTTCACTCAACTTCTCAATGAAAAATGTGAGCTAGTATGTAAACTGTGTATCTATTTTAATCAATCAAAAAAGTAATGCATCAACAAAAAAATTATCCGCTAGGCTTTTTGCGGCGATTTCTGAAAAATTCTTTAAGCAGTGCAGCGCATCTCTCTTCCAGTACTCCACCGGTAATCTCAAATCTATGATTTAAGAGACCATCGTTGCCAATTGCGTAACGTGAATGTAATGCACCTGTTTTCGAATCTTTTGCCCCATAAACTACGCGTGATACCCTGGCATGTAGAAGGGCTCCGGCACACATTATACACGGCTCAAGAGTAACGTAGAGTACTGTTTCTGGAAGTCGGTAATTTTGAAGTTTCTTTCCTCCTTTACGTAATACTAGAATTTCTGCATGTGCAGATGGATTATTCATTGATATTGGGTAATTGCCACTCTTCGCCAGAAGGACATCATCCTTAACTAAAACTGCGCCAACGGGCACTTCTCCTGATTTAGCAGATAATTCAGCCTGTTTAAGTGCCTCATTCATCCATTTGATATCATTGGTTTTTGTCATTTTGGATCGTGAAATTTATACAAAGAGTAAAAAAAAAAAACTAAATAGCACCTGAAAATTTGCTTTTAAACCATTTCTTGCGTATATATAAGATAGGTGAATTACAAATTGGAAACATAACTTACCGTGTCGTAATAGATTATGTATAAAATATTAATGTTTGAACCTGATAATACCAGCAAGCAGATCAACCCTGAACACTTTGGGAAATCCGACCTAACATTTAAAACGGAACCCCGAGATTTTCAAGTAGAGGTTGATAAAGAGCAATTTGACCTAATTTTTGTGGAGATTAATTCGCAAAACGGTCATAACATGGAACTGCTTGAATATGCTCATCGTAAGAGTCCATATACTCCCATTATAATCACGAGTGAATCGGAAAAAGCTGATGTGGTCGTTCAAGCAATGAACAGAGGAGCCACGGATTTTCTCGTTCATCCATTATCGGAAACCAGACTTACGGTTGCCATCCGCAAGGCTATAGAGAATAAAGAGCAGAGGTTTGAAATAGATTATCATCGCAGAAAGCAAGATGCAGTATACGATTTTCGCGATGTTATTGCCCTCAGTCAAAGTATGAAAGATGTCTTGACCAGTCTGGAAAAGTTTGCCAACACTGACTCAACTATTCTGATTACTGGTGAAACTGGCACCGGGAAAAGTTTTCTCTCTGGAACTGTGCATTTCAATTCTCCAAGGAAGAAAAAGCCTTTTGTTAAAATCAATTGTGCCAATATTCCTGAAGATCTTCTCGAATCAGAATTATTCGGCCATGAAAAAGGTGCATTCACTGGAGCTGACAAACAGCGGGTTGGGAGATTTGAGCAGGCTAGTGGCGGTACGATCTTTCTTGATGAAATTGGGGAGATGAGTATCGGCCTGCAAACTAAACTATTGAGGGTCCTCGAGGAGAAAGCCTTCGAAAGGGTAGGGGGAAATAAAACCATCCATGTTGATGTACGAGTAATTGCTGCGACCAATAAAGACCTGAACGACCAAATAGAAAAAGGCCTATTTCGTGAAGATCTTTACTATCGTATCAATGTGTTGCCAATTAGGCTGCCGCCTCTGCGAGAGAGAGAGCTTTGTATTATTCCTCTGGCCAATGTCTTATTGAAAAAATATTGTCAGGCAACACGGCGTGATATCGGTAGTTTTACTTCCGAGGCCATGGGCAGGATTCAAGCCTATAACTGGCCTGGTAATATTCGTCAATTAGCCAATACCATAGAGCGGGCAGTGATCCTGGCAGAGGGTATCCAGATTGTCCCGGAAAATCTATTGTTGCCTCATTTAACCGAAAGTTCTCATAATATCGTCGAGGATGAGGCTCCTGCTAGAAATGGTCAAGAGCCCACAATAAGAGATATATCCCTTGCTGGGCAGGAAAAGGATCTTATTCTCCGAGTATTAGAAGAGTCTCTGTGGGTGCAGAAAAATGCAGCCAATAAATTGGGTATTAGTCCCCGTGCGCTGAATTATAAAATTCGCAAACTTGGCATAACCCATCCTCACTGGCGCAGGAATAAATAGATCCAAACAGCAATATCCTTTCAGATTTATCAGGTAACACAGTTTCTCAGTTCGCCATCCAAGTAACCACAAAGGTTATCGATAGCTATATCCAATAGTCTGGATCGTGCCTCTCTGGTAGCCCAGGCTATATGGGGCGTGATATAACAGTTCTTCAGTTCAAATAGGGGCGAGAGCTGATCTGGTGGCTCAGACTGAAGTACATCAAGACCCGCTGCCAATAATCTTTCATTGAGTAATGCCTGTGAGATCGCATCTTCATCCACCAATGGCCCGCGGCTGCAATTGATCAGAATGGCACTCTTCTTCATGAGCTGCAGACTGCTGACATTTATCATATGTTTGGTTTTGGCCGTCAGGGGACAGTGTAAACTGATGATATCTGACTCTCGGAAAAGTGTTTCAAGATCGACAAGTCTTTCAGTTGGGGATAGTTTGTTAGGTGGTGTACGGGTGTGGATGAGGACTTTCATTTTAAATGCTTGAGCAAGTCGAGCTGTGGCTTTGCCGATATCACCATAACCGACAATACCTAATACCTTGTCAGTGAGTTCAATCTGAGGAGAGAGTAAGTAGCAAAAATCTTTCTGGGTTGACCAGCCGCCACACCTCACGTCTTGTGCATGTCCTGCCACATTATTGGTAATATTGAGGATATGGGCAAACACCATTTGCGCTACTGAATCAACCCCGTAAGCAGGCACATTGGTTACGACGATGTTGTGTTTCTGTGCAGTTTCAATATCAACCACATCATAACCTGTGGCAAGTACACCAATGTAGCGAAGCTCAGGTAACTGGTCGAGTGTAGCTGCAGTAAGGAGTGTCTTATTGGTAAAAACAATATCTGCACCGGAGGCTCGTTCGAGGATCAGCTCAGCAGGGGTGCGGTCATATACACTCAGGGTTCCATGTTTTTTCAGGGGTTCCCAGCTCAAATCACCAGGATTTAGGGTATAGCCGTCAAGAATGACAATATTCATCACAATTGTCCAAATTGAGGTTTATTCTTCCACTTCCTTGAGCATTCTGTCAATCAGATTAAGACCGTTGTTCCAGAACTGCTTGTCATCAAGATCTATTCCAAAGGGTTTCACCAGTTCATAGGGGGTATCTGAGCCACCACTGCTCAGCAATGTAAAATATTTATCGATAAAAGCATCGCCCTCTTTTTCATAAATGGCGTAAAGGGCAAGCACCAGTAATTCGCCAAAGGCATAGGAATAGACATATCCTGGGGTATTAAGAAAATGGGGAATATACGACCACCAGATTGCATAATCATCTGTCATGGTCACCGATCTTCCAAACATTTTTTTCTGGGTTGTTAACCACATCTCGTTTAGTTGTTCACTGCTGAGTTCGCCTTCCTGCCTGCGTCCGTCATGCATCGCTTGCTCAAATCTGTTCATGGCCGTTTGCCGAAAAACTGTGGCAAATATCGATTCGAGTTTCTGACAGGTAAAAGCGCGTCTTTCCTGAGGATTATCAAGCAGTTTAAGCTGTGCCTTAAAGACAATCAACTCGGCAAAAACAGACGCTGTCTCTGCAAGTACCAGCGGCGTGTCACTATAGAAATACCCCTTGTCCGCTGCCAAAACTTGATGGATTCCATGGCCAAGTTCGTGAGCAACGGTGGAGATGTCACGCAGGCTTCCAGTGTAGTTGACCATGACATATGGATGGACTTCCGGTACGCAGGGATGAGCGAAAGCACCGCCTCGCTTACCTGGGAGAACAGGTGCATGAATATAATTATTTTCAAAAAAGAGTGAGGCGGTTTCCGCCATCTTTGGAGTAAATTCCGCAAATGATTGCAGAACAATATTTTTACCGTCCTGCCAGTCAATCAGTTTGGTTGGCAGGTCAGGCAAAGGTGCATAGCGGTCATAGTCATAGAGCGTTTCCAGGCCAAGTAACTTCTTCTTGAGAAGGTAAAATCTCTCAACGATATCATATCTTCCAGTAACTGCTTCAACAAGTGATTCGACCGTTGCCTCATTGATTTGATTATCAAGATTCATGGAGCTCACCCAACTCGAATGTTTCCGCTGCCGATCGGTTATCATTTTTTCGGCTGCCAGGGTATTGAAGATATGGGTAAGGATATGGTTTTGACTCTGCAGACCTTCAGTCAATTCCGTTGCTGCTTGAATACGAACCTCTCTGTCAGGACTGTAGAGATCGGTGAGAACTTCTTCTTCGGTGCGCTGACGTTCCCCGAAACGGAGATGGCCAATTACCTTCTCAAAAAGGGTTGTCCAACTGCTGCGTCCCACTGTTTTGCGCTCAATCAACAGTGTTTCTTCAATCTCCGATAATTGATGTGGCTGATATCTCCGCATCGATTCGAGGTAATGACGATACTTCTGAATACCTTTTTCTTGCAGAAGATTTGCGACTACATCCTCTGCTAAGCCATTCCATTCGAGTTCGAAAAAGACCAGATCTTTTTCAACATGACTTACAAGCTCTCGAATATGTTGATAAAAGCCTCCCGCTTCAGCATTATCAATCTGGGTGGTGAAGTGCAGAAAAGCAAAAGTTGCAAGTTTGCCCAATCTGGAATGCAACGCTTCTAATAGGGCTACGCATCCATGAAGCTCCTGGGCAGATAGAGAACCAATCTTGCCTTTGTATTTTTTTTGAAAACGCGGGCCTTCAGCTTTACACCAACTGATATCATCTTCCACAGATTCATGGTCAATTTTGGGATAAAGATCATTTAGATTCCATAATACTGCATTTGTTCCCAACTTCTCGTTTATGGTGGTTTCTGATGTCATGGTGGTTTAACTCCGTAAACCTGCTATAAATGATCCAACAGCACTGGCCCCATCGGCATCTACAAGACGGATAGTCTCAGAACCGATGACGGCCATGTCGGCCTTGCCGGTAAGAGCTGCAATATCATCACGGTTTTGAATCCCAAATCCGACAGCAAGTGGCTTGCTGGTGGCTTTTCGGCATTTTTCCAGGTAGTTATCAAAGTCATTATCGAGGGATGATTTGTTACCAGTTACCCCGCGTCTGGCAACACAATAGATGAAGCCACTTCCTGAATGATCAAGTTCTTTCATCCTTTCTGGTGTGGAGGTGGGTGAGTAGATAAGAATCGGTGAGACATTCTGTTCAGCTGCCAGCTGAAAAAAACTACTACTTTGTTCAGGCGGCAGATCCGGAATAATCAAGCCACGTATTCCTCTTTGAGCACACTCGCCTATAAATTGCTCTTCGCCATAGCGGAAAATGATATTGAAATAGGTCATATAGAGAAAAGGAATGTCATGGGTAGCTGCCATTTCCGCGCCAAAAACAAGGCACTGCTCAACTTTGGTACCACTGGCAAGACTATCCAGATTAGCCTTCATTATAACCGGGCCATCAGCCATTGGTTCGGAAAAGGGAATCTGCATTTCAATACAGTCGACTCCATTATCCACCATCTGCTGGATAACTTGACGGTTAACTTCAAATGAAGGGTAGCCCAATACAATATGGGTCATGAGAAGGATATCTTTTTCTGCTAAACGTTCGCGTAAGTGGTTTTCAAGCTGCATGTTTCACCAAAAGTACCTAAAAGAAAGTATAATTATGTCTATTTGCTATAGTCCAGGCCACGTTGGATGATAAATTCCTTCCAGGAAGGATCATCGAAGGCATGGGCGATGGTAAAAATATCCTTATCACCACGGCCAGACATATTGATAATTAAGGCATCGTCAGGGGAGAGCTGAGGTGCTTCCTTGAAAGCCTGAACAAATGCGTGGGCAGATTCTAAAGCTGGAATGATGCCTTCCATTTTCATTGTTAAGTCAAGTGCTTGCATGACTTCGTTGTCGGTTGCGGCTTCAAACCGGACATCACCATTCTCCCAATGATGGGAAAG
>CAZWVC010000272.1:0-6046 GCA_964637245.1 uncultured Desulfocapsaceae bacterium | reverse complement strand
GTAGCTGAAATCACCATTGAGAAATACACTCTCAATAAACTCCCAGCTCACCCGAAGATAGAGGGAATTACGTTCATCCTCTCTGTCTTCGAGCCAGCTTGGTCGAGGCTCATCATATTTGCGTAAACGATATTTATAGAACAACCTGCTCGTCAGTTTGTGATTAATTCGATAAGCTATGCCCAGTGAAGCTATGTAACCAGTGTATGTAAAAAGACTGTTTTCCTTATCTGCAAATGTCGCACGCATTTCTGCTAAAAGTATTGCTTTACCTGGCACTACTTTAAATGATGCCTTAGCACCCAAACGATAGATATCGGCTTCAAAATCCTCATCGTCGCTATCAAAGTAGAGTTTTTTCCGATATTGAAAATACCCTCCTACGATCCAATCATCAGCCAATTCATATTCAACTTCAGGTGTGAAACTTAGTTGGTGGTAAGTAAGGTCATAGTCATAGAAGCGGAGAGAGTAATCCAGCGGAAAACGGTACAGTGTTCTCTTCTTTTTCCAGACGGGACCTGACTTCAAACTTAGCCATATGTTATCTTCCTCTGAGAACTCAAAATACTTGGCGAAATAAAATTTTGCTGCTGTATCCCAGGAGGACAGGGTTCCAGTAACTGGTTGATATTGAAAAAATGCGTGAAGGTAAGTCTCGCTTACCACATCACTATTTTCCACCCTATCTTTATTCAGAATGAACCGGTCTCCTTCTGTGGAATCAATCAATTCATTTTCAGGCCCCAAAGGCGCATTGCTATCCCACTCGAGTCCTTGTTCAAGATAAATGCGAGTCTTCAATCCCGAGGAGTTAGTATTCTCTAGAGCCTTGCTGATTTCGAAGTATTTATTTCGGAGGACTGGGGCAAGTACTTCCTGGTCTTCTTCAAGTTTTTGTAATTGTTCTCGGGCAGCATTATTATTATTGCTTGCCAATAAAAGCTCTACATACTCAAGCCGCAGTGCTGGAGAAACTGAATCATGCAAAATGACGGAATTATAAAGTTGCAAAGCAGATGAAAAATCGCCGATCATTTGATAGCAACGTGCCTGCCAGATACGAATGATATTAGTATTCTCAACCTCCTGCAGTTCTTGGAGCATGGTTAGTGCCCGCTTAAAATTACCATCGTAATAATCAGTTATTGCTGCAGCAAACATTTCAGATGAGGCAGATGATTGCGTACTTGGTATACTTGAGGATGCTTCCGCTCTGCAAACATCAAAGGAAAAATCGATTGTAATGGTCACCAGCGTTGTCAAAAGAAAAGTGATGAAAAGTACACATCCGGTATAACTATTTCGCTTGTTCATGCGTAATTGTCCTAAGGGTCACCTGCAGTAACACACCTGAAAGCTATGCTACCGTATTTTCGCCGGATTCCCATTGTCTTAAAACCATCCCTAACTTTACCTCTATCATCACAACACCACGAATGATACCCCGTCATGCAAGGAGGACTTGGTAAAGTCCCACAAGTTTTGAGGTGAATTGCACCTGTTGTTTATTAGAACATTATTTTGCCTAACTGTCAAAACAGGCAAACTAACTATTACACTATTGCAACTGAAAAACTAAAAAAAACACTTTAAAATAAGCACTTGCACAGAATGAGCTTCTTTAGTTTGTTTGCTAATTTGTTTATAACAGTTTTGGGATGTAACAATAAAACCTGTTGTCACCCATTCCCAAAAAATGAGGAAGAGGCCTCTTAATGTTGCATCTAACCCGCAATTCCCATGACAATATGTCAATTTAGCTGCGTTTATTGTTACGATACTTTCAACAGGCTGGCTGAGTTATTCAAATTTACATAATGTTCGCTAATGGTCCGTCCAGGTGATGCCATCTTCTGCTGTGTTTTGGCTGTAATCATAGCCTTCTATGGTTTGCCACTATAAATTTTGAACCTGACACCACCTGAACTGATGAGAAATGCAGATTAGCGTTTTTGTATCATACAGATAATTCTTGTGATTGAATAAGGATTTCGTAACCACATATTTGGAGCGTAGAAGTGGCTATTCACCTCTAACCCCATAGACAAAAACTAGAACAACGCCTGGAAAACTGGTCAGCAGGGTAGAGTTGCAAAAGCGGGTTAAATAAAATGGGTTTGGGAATGTGATGATAGTGTAGCAGAAATTCAAGCAGGTTATATTTATCTTGAAGGATTCATCACTGCTGTAACACAGCAGAGGGATCTTGTCGACAAGCTGTACCAACCTCAAGAGATCAAAGTAATCGACACCTTAACTAGTTGAATAGCCTATAATTTTAACCACATCCTATATGCTATTTTCTGACATAATCCAATAATCTAGACGTGCAGAAACATTCGCGGCTGGAATCAGTCTGCAATTATCCCCGATAGGCCGCTATACCCGTAACTTCCTGACCGATGATGAGTGTGTGCATGTCGTGGGTTCCCTCATAAGTGTATACCGATTCCAGGTTATTCATATGGCGCATAATTGGATATTCACCCATAATCCCGTTGGCTCCCAACATGGATCTGGCTGCTCTGGCAATTTCAATTGCAATGTTAACATTGTTCATCTTCGCCATTGAAACCTGTGCATTGGTAAACTTGCCTGAATCTTTTAACCTGCCAAGCTGCAAAGCCAGAAGTTGGCCTTTGCTAAGCTCTGTAACCATCTCGGCAAGTTTGCGCTGCTGCAGCTGAAAAGCGGCTATGGGTTTGTCAAACTGAATCCGACTTTTTGCATATTCAAGAGCAGTCTGGTAACAATTATCTGCTGCTCCCAAAGCACCCCAGGCAATGCCATATCTTGCCTGGGTCAAACAACTAAGCGGTCCTTTTAGTCCGGTAGCTTTAGGTAACAGACTTTTTTCCTCCTCGACAACCACATTTTCCAAAACTAGCTCCGAGGTGACAGATGCTCGAAGACTCCACTTCCCCTTCATCCGTGGAGCAGTAAAACCATCAGTTCCTTTGTCGACAAGAAACCCACGAACTCCCTCATCCGTCTGGGCCCACACCACGGCAACATCGGCAATACTCCCATTGGTTATCCACATTTTAGCCCCATTTATGGTCCACGTTCCATCATTATTCCTCACAGCTCTGGTTTTCATACCCGATGGATTTGAACCAAAATCAGGTTCGGTTAGACCGAAACAGCCGATAGCCTCTCCTTTAGCCATCCGTGGTAGCCAATGCCTTTTTTGCTCTGCTGAACCATATGCAAAAATTGGATACATCACCAGTGAACCCTGGACGGAAGCAAAACTGCGGATCCCAGAATCACCTCGTTCAAGTTCATACATGAGCAGGCCATAGGCAACATTTGAAAGTTCGGCACAGCCAAACTCTTCCGGCAAGGTTGGTCCCAGAAAACCAAGCTCACCCATTAGAGGAATTAATTCTTGCGGGAATTCTTCTTTTTGGGCATAACCGTCAATCACTGGAATTACCTTTTCATTGACAAAGTCCCTGGCCGTCTCCCGTACCAACCGCTCCTCATCGGTGAAAAGTTGTTGCAAGCCCATATAATCTGTCATATCAATGGTATTTCCCATTCTTGTCTCCTTATCTCAGGAACATATTTTACTTATATTTACTCTATTGTAAGGTTAAGGCATGGCAAGCATATTACAATTACTGGATTTTATCCATTAGCATCTTTTGGACAATCTAATCGCAGGTGCAAGCTTGAAGTAAACGGCTAGCTTAGCTCTACAAGGGCTCTTAATTTCAAAAGTACATTTACAGGTTTTCATTTTGTTGTTTTTGTTATAAGCTATTATTTTAGCAAGGATTAATAATATTTTGTGATTTTTGGCAACTGTTTAGCCGACAGTCTGCTTTATTTTTACTCAGATTATTTAATGTTCAGATTTCAATTCGTCCTTTTTCTCATTATTTTCAAGCTGATTTTTATCATCCCCACTGTAGTCGCTGATTCTCCTGATGGTAGAATACCTTCATTACAGGACAGGTACAAAAAAGCCAAGTTCTATTACAATCAGCTTGAGACAGATCCTAAGCTCGGTGAACAACGAAAATTCTGGCTAAAGAGCAGTAGCAACTTCAGACAGGTATACCTCACTAACCCAAAATCTGAACTAGCTCCTGCCTCCTTGTATATGCTGGGAAAAATTTATCAGCGAATGTATGAAAAGTTTCACCATAAAATAGACATCCAAGAATCAATTAGTTACTACCAGGATTGTACTTCCTTGTTTCCCCATCATAGATTAGCTGATGATGCACTGTTTGCCTTAGGTGAGATTTATCAACAAAAATTTGCCAATTTCGAAAAATCAGCAAAATACTATAGTGATGTGATTGCCAGATATCCAATGGGTGACATGCACCCCCAAGCTGCCACCCACTTGAAAGTTCTCTCGAGCAGGCACGATACCGAGCTACCCAATTTTATGCTTGGTGATTCAAATCACAAGAAACTTGCAAATGTACTACCTGTCAAATACTGGTCATCCGCTGACTACAGCAGGGTTATTATCAAAGCCTCGGGACCGGTAACCTATTCCGCCCAATTGCTTGAAAAAAGCAAAAACATGCCCCGCAGACTCTATATTGACTTTCAAAATTGTTATATCGAGCCTCGTTATCGATCACCTGTCCCTATAGCTGACGGACTCTTAAAACAGATACGCACGGGTCAATACACCCAGGATACCGTTAGGGTTGTTTTGGATATCGAAACGATCTCTTCGTATAAAATTTTCAGCTTGCCAGATCCATTTCGCGTTGTTGTAGACGTTCGCGGAGCTGTCAAGGAAGAGTTGCCTTCAAGCAACAAGCTCTCTAAAAAACTAAAAAAACCTCCTAAAACGAGTGGACAGATAATTGTTCTTAAAGAACAGAAAAAAAGACGCATAACCCGAAAAAGTCCAAAAGTTAATATGGATATTCCACAGGAGGATAAAGGTCAAAAGGACATATTGCCAAACAGGGAGACATCTCTTGCACAAACATCTGATCCGCCTCAAGAACGTCTAGCAGATGTAAGTCTGGCTGAAACACCTGAATTATCGCTTGCACAGCAGCTTGGCTTAGGAGTACAAAAAATTGTAATTGATCCAGGCCATGGAGGCAAGGACCCCGGTGCCATGGCATATGGTCTGAAAGAGAAGGATATTGTTCTTAACCTTGCCAAAATACTCAAAAAAAGCCTCGAGAAAGCCCTTGGTTGTGAAGTTGTACTCACCCGAACAGATGATAGTTTCATTTCCCTGGAAGAGCGAACAGCTGTAGCCAATGGAAATAATGCCGATCTTTTTATATCCCTGCATGTGAATGCTCATTCGATTGCCTCTGTACATGGACTGGAAACCTATTTTCTCAATTTGACAAATGATCGTGAAGCAATGCGTGTGGCAGCATTTGAAAACGCAACTTCTGAGTTACAGATGAGTGACTTGCAAGATGTACTTGCAGGTATCATGAAAAATTCCAAAATCAAAGAATCTTCACGACTTGCTCACAATGTACATAATACGCTTATCTCTGGATTGAAAAAAGACAAGCAGACACTCAAAGATCTTGGTGTGAAACAGGCTCCATTCTATGTACTCATCGGTGCAGAGATGCCTGCTATCCTCGTGGAAATTGCATTTATCAGCAATCCAAAGGAAGCGAAAAAGCTTGGTAAAATCGAGTTCCTCGATTCTTTTGCAGATCAAATAGTCAAAGGTATCCGGTTCTATGTAGATTCCAATACCGCCCGCCTTGACTTGCAACGATAAACCTCCGTTCCCTGATCTCAGATAATACTTAAAAAAAACAGAATTATTTCAGTTCAGCTGTATTGGTAAATCTTTTATTCAGCTAACTTTATCGGTGATTGGTCTTTCAAACGGTCGTCTGAAAAATTTACAAACAATAAAATGGATGATCAGATGGAGATGTATATGGAGTAGACACTTCTAGCCTGCATATTTCATGAACAATGTGATGATCACAGATAAAGACATTTTATTTCGACACATTATGAGTATTACACGAGCAATTTCTGGCAATACAAAGTGTGCTGTCCACTATTGCCAGCATTA
>CAZWVC010000271.1:0-6056 GCA_964637245.1 uncultured Desulfocapsaceae bacterium | reverse complement strand
TCAATGGTAAGACCGCTGCCTGGTCTTTTCATCAAGCCATTGAAAAGCAGGTCGAGTCATTAAAGACGGTTGACAACGAGCGGTTGAGGGCAAGGATTGCTGATTTCATTGATGTGCGTGATCGGGTATTGGCTCTAATAGTACCAGCAGTATCAGCCGTTAAATTTCCACAAACTGATTTCATTTTAATGGCAAAGGATCTAACGCCTTCACAAACGGCAGGACTGCACGGTCTGAAGGTTCGCGGAATCTGTACAGAGCTTGGTGGGCCTAACAGTCATATGGCGATCCTTGCCCGAGCTTTAGGAATTCCGGCAGTTGTCGGCCTGGGCGATGGAGGACTTGCGAACATTGAGGATGGTGAATTGATTATTGTCGATCCACAGGCATCGTCCGTTTACGTTGATCCGGATGAAGCAACGCAGAAAAACGGGGTGAAATTGATTGCGCAGTGGGACCAGATCCGCAAGGCGGAAGATGCCCAAAAACATAAGACAGCAGAAACCCAGGATGGTCGACACATTGATGTCGTCTGCAATATCGCCAATCCGGCAGACGCGAAACTTGTTTTGGAGAATGGTGGCGAAGGTGTGGGTCTCTTAAGGACAGAGTTTCTTTTTGAAGCTTCGGCTGCGGAACCATCGGTTGAAGAGCAAGTTGAGAGTTTAAAAGCTATCGCCCAGGAACTCGGCAGTCACCAGTTGATCGTGCGTACAGCTGATATTGGTGGCGACAAGCCTGTGTCCTGGATGCATATCCCTCATGAAGATAACCCCTTCCTGGGTATGCGAGGGATCCGCCTCTCGTTCAAATATGAAGATATGTTCAAGCGACAACTGGAAGCCATTTACCAGACAGCGCTCTGGCAGAAGGAGTCAACCGGATCAACCGGGCTGCACATTATGTTTCCCATGATCGGTAGAATGTCGGAGTGGAACAAAGCGCGAGATATTGCAGAGACTATTCGCGGGCAGTTAAACGCTCCCCGGTTACCACTGGGTATTATGATTGAGGTGCCATCCGCGGTAATGATTGCGGGGCATCTGGCAAAAGAAGTGGATTTCTTCTCCATCGGTTCAAATGACTTAACTCAGTACACCCTAGCCATCGATCGCCTCCATCCTGATCTTTGCTCTGAAGCCGACAGTTACCACCCTGCCCTGGTCAAAATGATTGAGATGACTGTAAAAGCAGCGCAGGCAAATGGTAAGTGGGTCGGTGTGTGCGGCAATGCGGCGGCGAGTCCTAACCTGGCTACCCTACTGGTCGGACTGGGGGTGAGTGAACTCTCAGTCAGCCCTGCCAATGTGGCGGCGGTGAAAAATATTATCCGCGCAGTGAACTATAGTAAATTACAAGAGAAAGCAAACAAAGCATTGCAGCTGGAAAGTTCAGAAGCCGTTATGGAGTTGTATAAAACTAACGACGATTTGTTGTAGCATCTAAACCTAATTTCTCATGAGCCAAGGAGGCAGTCGTGACATCAAAATATTCCAAATACCAAACCGAAAAGATTACCCCGCCTGAAAAAACATGGGTGTGGAATATGTATGGTGCCGGTGAAGAAAATATTGGCAAAGACGGAAAACCTGAGCACCTATCAGTACCGAAGCCGGGACCAAACCAGATGCTTGTACGCGTTGACAGCGTAGGCTTATGTTTCTCCGATGTAAAACTGATTAGAATGGGGAAAGAACATCCAAAACTATATAATCGGGATCTCACCAAAGAGCCAACCAGGCTTGGCCATGAAGCAGCTCTCACGATCATTGAAGTGGGAGAGGAGTTGCAGGAGAAGTACAGTGTCGGACAACGCGTAGCCGTACAGCCTGATATTTATCAGGACGGTAAAAGTACTGCCTATGGCTATACTATTCCCGGAGGTCTTATTCAATATCACCTGATTGGTCCGGAGATGCTGGAGACAGATGAAGGAGCGTGTCTACTACCAATTACAGGCGACATGGGCTATGCCGAAGCCTCACTTCTTGAACCCTGGGGCTGTGTCCTTGCATCCTATACCCAACGAAGGCGTCTTGAACCGAAAGATGGCGGCATCATGTGGATCATTGGCAGGGTGGGAGACGAGCGGGAGTATCAGTTTTCCACAGGCCTTAATGCACCGAAAACCATTATTTTAACTGACGCGCCGGAAAGTGTTACAAAGCTAGCTGAACAAACCTCGGCAACAGTAGTGTTACGCAACGGTATCGACCCTGACGAATATGGAAAGCTCGCGCAAGAATTCACTGATAGTGCTGGTTTTGATGATATTGTCATGCTTGATCCCCGGTCCGCGGAATTGGTAAGCAAAGTCGCTGGCTTTATCATTCGCAGGGGAACCTTGAATCTCGTGGGACAAACTCCACTTGACGGTCTGGTAAATGCAGATGTTGGACGTCTCCACTATGATTACATAGCCTTTATCGGCGGCCAGGGTCCGGATATCGGGGCATCCTATGGGGAAGAACGAAATCGTTGTGAACTGACAGCAGGTGGAACAACTGTCTTTGTTGGTGCTGGCGGACCAATGGGGCAAATGCATGTGCAAAGGGCCATAGAACTTCCCGATGGACCAAGCAAGGTTATAGCTACCGAGGTAAGTGACCTGAGGTTGGCCGCTCTTAAGGAACGCTTTGGTCCCCTGGCTGCCAGTAATAATTGTGAGTTGTTAACCTTCAATCCCCAGACCAGTGAGCAATCACTCCATGATTTTGTAATGGCGGCAACTGGTGATCAGGGTGCCGAGGATGTGGTTGTCAGCGTACCGATAGCAGAGGTGATGGCCGAGGCAGATACCTTGATGCATAAGGATGGTATGCTGGTCTTTTTTGCAGGTGTCCCTAACGGAACAATGGCCCACTTGAATCTCAGTACGGTGTATATGAATAATGCTCAATATACCGGTACCTCCGGCCTTACCCTGGGCGATCAATTTCAGGTGTTGGACCAGGCCGCGAAAGGAAGCCTGAATCCAGGCCGCAGTGTTGGAGCCATTGGCGGAATGAATGTCGCCAGAGAGGGTATTCAGGCAATGATTGATGGCCGCTATGCAGGCAAGATTATTATCTTCCCCCAAATTCTCGATCTGCCACTGATAGGCCTTGATGATCTCCACGAAATTCACCCTGATATTGCTGATAAATTAGAACCCGGCAACATGTGGACTGCTGAGGCCGAAGAGGCGCTTTTTGAAAAATACTGGAAGGAGTGAAAGATGATATTCACAGTTACACTTAATCCTGCAGTTGACCGGGAAATGACAGTTGACAATATCACCTTTGATACAGTTCTGCGAGCCTCGGATTGGCGGGTAGATTGCGGTGGAAAGGGCTTTAATGTTGCCCGCATGCTGAATTCACTTGCGATTTCGAGCGTGGCTCTCGGTTTTGCTGCTGGAAAGAGTGGGGAAATGCTGAATGACAAGCTTGAGTCCCTTGGGATTGAGACTGATTTTGTTTGGGTCGAGGGGGAAACCCGCACCAATGTTTCCATTGTCAGTGCTGAAAATGGACGCTATGTGAAGGTCAATGAGCCGGGGCCGACAATTACTAAGGCTAATCTTGCGCAACTGGCAAATAAGATAGGCGACCGGACCCGTGCCGGAGATTGGTGGGTGCTTGCCGGCAGTCTGCCTCCAGGGGTACCGCAGACCTACTATTCAGAGCTAATTAGCATCATTCAGTCGGCTGGAGCAAAGGTATTCTTAGACACAAGCGATGAAGCATTGCGACAGAACTGTGCAGCAAAACCCCTGCTGGTTAAACCCAATGATGAAGAAGCACAAGAACTGACCGGCCTTCCTGTCGAAACAACGGAAGAGATAGCAGCCGTCGGCACAGCAATTTCTGCCATGGGACCTGCCAGTGTGATAATCTCACTCGGAAAAGAGGGAGCTGTACTGGTTGATGATGGAAAGGCGTGGTTGGCTGCCAGCCCGGAAATAATAGCAGCCAACCCTATCGGGGCTGGTGATTCAATGGTTGCCGGGGTTGTCTGGGGGCTCAGCCTGGGGGACAGTATGCAGGATGCCCTCTGCAAAGGGATTGCCTGCGGCGCTGCAACCGCCAGCCAAAAAGGAACATCGGTTGGTTCCCTCAAACAGGTAAATCAGTTGTTAACGAAGGTTCAATTACGAGAAGTATAATCGAGAAAGTCCGACCTGCACTTCATATATCGAACTTTCTGCGAAGTCTGCGCTTATCTGCAGAGTCCATCTGTAAAAACGATTCAATTTTTACATGAAAATCTAAGTTTTAGTACAAGTATATCCGTGCTAAAGCGCATACTACGGAGATTTATGATGGCTGATTCCTTTCCATACGAAAAACTCGGGTTGGTGAACACCAAGGAGATGTTTAAAAAGGCAATGGACGGCAAATATGCTATTCCAGCCTATAACTTTAATAATATGGAACAGCTGCAGGCAATCGTAACCGGTTGTGTGCAGTCTGATTCTCCGGTGATTCTGCAGGTGTCAGGGAGTGCCAGGAAATACGCTGATGCCGTTATGATGCCCTATATGGTGGAAGGCGCAGTGGTCATGGCCCGGAAAATGGGCAGTAATATGCCCATAGCTCTCCATCTTGACCATGGCAATACTTTCGAGCTTGCAAAAGATTGCATAGACAGTGGTTTTTCCTCGGTCATGATTGACGGCTCACACCATTCCTTTGAAGAAAATATCAAACTCACTGCAGAAGTTGTGGAGTACGCCCATACAAAAGGTGTAACCGTTGAAGGAGAACTGGGTGTTCTTGCAGGTGTTGAGGATGAGGTCTCTTCTGAGGTGAGTCATTACACCCAGCCTGAAGAAGTGGAAGAGTTTGTCGCAAAAACCGGGGTGGACAGCCTGGCAATTTCCATCGGAACCTCTCATGGCGCCCATAAATTTAAGCTAAATCCAGGTGAGGAACCACCAACTTTACGCTTTGATATATTGGAGGAAATCGAAAAACGTCTACCCGGTTATCCAATCGTTTTGCACGGTGCGTCTTCAGTATCCCCTGAGCATGTAACCATGATAAATCAATTTGGTGGCAACCTTGAAAGTGCCGTAGGGATACCCAAAGAGCAACTTCGCCGGGCTGCGCAATCAGCGGTGTGTAAAATCAATATCGATAGTGATGGCCGTCTCGCTATGACCGCCGTTATCAGGAAAATATTCAGTGAAAAGCCTTCAGAATTCGATCCACGGAAGTATCTAGGCCCGGCACGAACTGAACTTATCGAACTGATAAAAGAAAAAAATGAGAAAGTACTCGGCAGTGCTGGAAAAGCCTGATTCGACCGGCCCGAACTTCAATCCAAATGACAAACTCGTAAAAAGCCGGATCACCTGATGGCTAAGTAAAAAGCTTCATATGCGAGGCGCAATATTTTTCTATCATTTCGACGTACCAAGGTACGTCGAAATGATAGAAAAATTGTAGCAACGAAGCAAATGGAGAGTTTTTACGACGCCATCTACAAATATAATTGGAGGAAATATAATGCTTAAAATTGCTATCAATGGTTTCGGTAGAATAGGAAGACTTACATTTCGAGAAATTTTTGGAGATGATCGTTTTGAAGTCGTAGCAGTTAACGATTTAACAGATCCAAAGATGCTTGCTCATCTTCTGAAGTATGACAGTGTTCAGGGCCGTTTTTCAGGTCATACTGTCGAGAGTGATGAGGATTCTCTTATCATTGATGGAAAGAAAATCAGAGTGTATAACGATCCGGATCCGAAGAATCTTCCCTGGGACAACCTTGGGGTGGACATTGTTTTAGAATGTACCGGGTTTTTCTGTTCAAAAGACAAAAGCCAGACGCATATTGATGCAGGTGCTAAGAGGGTTCTTATATCAGCCCCTGCAGGCAATGACCTGCCAACCATCGTTTATGGCGTAAATCATCATACACTGAAAAAGGAAGATCTCATTGTCTCTGGAGCATCCTGCACAACCAATTGCCTTGCTCCCATGGCAAAGGCATTGAATGAGTATCGTGAGTTAAGAACAGGCTTCATGACAACAATTCATGCATATACGGGTGACCAGAATATAATTGAT
>CAZWVC010000270.1:0-6066 GCA_964637245.1 uncultured Desulfocapsaceae bacterium | reverse complement strand
CCCGGGAAGTGCCTACCCTTCTGCCTGATTCCATCTCCCACTGCACTCCATATTTGTCTATCCAGTAAAAGAAGGTGATAGGAAAACCGTCCAGTTTGACAGGATAGTATTTGTCGCTGGTATTGATCATGGTGACTCCATCCTGATCCTTCAGGTAATTAAAGACCTCCTTGCAGTTAGATACTTCCAGGGCAATATGCCTTGGTCCGCCCGCATCAAAGGTTCTAGGCTGCGGGGGTATTTCCTGTTTTCCTTTGGGATTGTGATATCTCATCAACTCAAGATACAGTTCTGCCTGAGGATGTTTGAGAAATCTCACATCAACATTAACCTTGCCATCAAGAATACCTGCATCGAGGGCAAAGGCTTCCATCTCAACACCAGCATAATCCATTTTCTGATCTTGATGATCGTAGGCCTGTTCAAATCCCAGAACTCTGCCATAAAATTTGGTTGCTTCCTCAATATCCCCGACAATTACATTAACATGAGAAGTCCCTAACACAAAGGTAGCCATATCGTGCGTACAGATCCTTCTTAGCAAATGCTTTTTGCACTCGGGTTTTACCTCTGTACAATAGTTAACCTCTCTTCCTTTTGTCAGGTGTTCATTGCAAATCAGGTATGGTTTTATCTCACCGTGATCCGTATCGTCTGGCCCCTCCTCAATGCTTACATGCCATTTGTGAGTAGTAAAGTAGTCAGGATCAAGCAGATATCCCGCTGCCACCATATCAAATGGATTAAAACCGTCGGCACCAAAGATTAATTTCCACTCCGCTATCCAGCCTATTGAATGTCTGGCCAGAAACTCGCCTACCTTGTTGGCATCGCCTATTTTGATAAGATCTTTTGACTTAATCCAGACTTGATGACAGGCTTCAAATGGCACCAAAGTTATTTCAACGTTGCTTTCAAGCAGAACCTCAAAAGCCTTGGTGTCAAATTCAAAATTTAGATCCCTGAAGGGTTTGGGCTGCCAGAGGCCGGAAATAAAATGGCTGTCTATAGACTGGCGGCCTGCAACGAAGACAATTTCATCTATCCTGTCCTGCAGCTCAGGATATTTAAGCAAGAGTATGGCGATGTTGGTTGCTGCCCCAATAGCTAGGATGGTAAGACAATTTGCCTTAAGTGCTTCAGCCAGCGCCTCAACACCCTCATTGGTTTCTATCTGCTCTGGGTCAGCTGGCAGTTTCGTTGATGTTCCCTTAAACACAGAAATGCTGTTGGGGCCATACTTATCGATAAATTCCATGGCGATCTCAGTGGACTCGTCAATATCGTCAGTATTACCTAATGTGGTGCTTAAACCCACAACCTGGACCCGCTGAGAACGCATAAGTGCGGCAACCGCATATGCGTCATCAACATCGCAGTAATTGAGCAAACCTTTACATTCGCCAATGGTAATATCAGTATCAATCCAGACAAGCTTTTGCTCAGATATTCTTAACATAGTGATATCTCTTTTTATAAAAGGTTCGTGATTTTAGTTTGACTCGGCTAATGGTACGATATAATCAGCCTATCATTTCCCTGCAGTGCAATCAACTGAAAATTACTCCATCAAGGTGATACCACGTTTTTTGTTTATCCTTTCGCTTTGCAAACTTTAACAGCATATAAAATTGACAACTTTTGACTAGCTTTGATACCATTTAACCAAAGTGTGCATACATGCTTAAGTGTAAATCTCGTAAATTACACTCAACATACTCGCAACATAGTCACCCTTCGAGTAGGTAATACGCATTGCATAGAGACAACTGTTTGAATGATATCGATGATAATAAGTTTGAAAAGAGCTCCTTTCATTATGAAACTCAGTTTTACGATAACACAATTATTGCTCACACTTTTTATAGCAACACCTTCTTTTGCATTACAGGAAATCAGGTTTGAAGGAGGTCAAAGCATAAATGATGTCCGCATGGCCTACAAACTTGAGGTTCTCCGTATGGCTATGGAAAAGACAGCTGCTGAATACGGTCCATATTCAATTTCCACTAATGCCAAACTCAATACTCTCAGGGCACAATTAGTCATTCAAGAAGGGGATATAATTAATACGTATATTGCCTTAACAGATGAAAATTGGGAAAAAGTGGCTATACCAATCCGAATTCCTATAAGGAGAGGTCTTCTTAATTTCCGCATTTTGCTTGTGCATAAGGACGATTTGCCACTGTATAAAAACATCATGACAATTGAGGACCTCCAACAATTAAAAGCTGGTTTGCTCCACTCGTGGACCACAACCAGACTGATGAAAAAAACTGGATTCCCAATAATAGAAGCGACAAACTATGAAAGCCTGTTCGAGATGCTAAATATTCATAGGTTTAACTACCTGCCTCGTGGAATCCATGAAATATTTTCTGAATTTGATCTTTATAAGAAAACCTTAAAAAATATTGCGATTGAGCCAGAGTTGTTACTAGTTTTGCCTACTCCAAGCTATGTATTTGTCTCACCTAAATATCCAAAGTTGGCTAAACGCCTGGAAGAAGGCCTCGAGGCTATGGTCCGGGATGGTAGTCTCAAAGCCTTATTCAACGATTATTTCTCAGAAAGTATTAAAAAAGCCAATCTCCATAACCGTCGTATAATTCGATTGACCAATCCTTTTCTACCAAATAATACTCCTACTGATAGGCATGAATTATGGTTTAATCCTATAACAGATTAAGGACCTTAAACAGGGACAGACCACGTTTTCTCGCGTCCTTGTCTTTTTACCCTTTCATATTTTACCTTCATTCGTGCAATTTGGTCGAGAGTGAACTATGAAAGAATTATGAAGAAGAATATTCTGGTCATCTACCATTCCCAGGGTGGAACCATGAAAAAAATGGCTGACCATTTCGTTAAAGGAGTCAAACGAGAAGAGAACGTTGAAGTTAACTATCGAAAAGCTGGTGAGGCAACGGTAGATGATTTACTTGCATGTGACGGCATAGCCATAGGAAGTCCGGAATACTTCGGAACCATGGCGGGAATGGTCAAGGATTTTTTCGACAGAACCTATGAATCAGCCCAGGAGAAGACCATTGGGTTGCCATTTGTTGTATTCGTCTGTGCTGGTAATGACGGGCGTGGCGCGATTGCCCAGATTGAACGTATCGCAGCCGGATATAAATGGCGAAAGGTTCAGGAACATTTTCGCCTAACAGGTATCCCCACACAACACCAATTGTCAGAACTTGAAGAGCTTGGCCAAACACTGGCCGCAGGTATCGATTTTGGTATTTTTTAATTACCTGGTTTGCAATAAATTAGAAAATCGTGGTCTGTCCCCTGTTTATTGGGAGGGTGGTTCGATTATTGCAAGATTATGTTGAAGGGGAAAATCGTGGTTAACCTGACGAACTTGCATTAATTATTGATGTCTTTTCCTTATTTTCAAGCTTTGAGAAAGACTGCCGAAAGAGAAGACTGTCATTATTATTCTCTGGTTGGGTTGTGCAAGTATACTTACGAGTCCTCCATTTTGGCAAAATCAACTTCTTTTCAAGCTTTAAGAGCACATGTCAATAACGATACCGTAACCAGGGATACAGAAATGTTAATTGAAATGATGTACTTAACAAGTGATGATCTGAGATAATTTAAACTATGCCGGGTATATCAGACACATCATCAAAAGCATTTTTTTCCAGGTTTCAGGGGCTTTTTGGCAGAGCATCCCGGGACGAAAAGATAGGTGAGGTGCTTGTCAAAAAAAGAGTCATCACCCCGGATGAACTCAATACTGCCCTGGAAGTACAGAAGGATCAGCTGTTTGAAATGGGTAAAACCGTTCCTTTAGGCGAGGTCATTGTTGATAAAGGATACGCGAATGAAAACACGCTGATAAAAGCAATTAACGATCATTATAATCTTTCCATCTCCTCGCTCTCAGAAAATATCAGGTATCTGCTGCACACCTTCAAAGGTAAGATCGGTAAAAAAACTGTGGTGACACGGGTTCCCATCTGGCTGCAACTAGCCGTCGCTACGCTCTTCGTTTTATCAGTATCCATCTCCACCTTCGGTTACGTCATTATGGAGCGCCAGAAAGAAAAGCTCTATGATCAGACTATTAAATTGGGTATGGTCAGTCTCAACTATTTCTCCAACAATGCCAAGATTCCATTACTCAACGACGATATTCTCGAGCTGAACACTCTCATAAACAATGCTGCATCCGTAGATGGCCATTTTTATGCTTTTATAGTTGATAACAAAGAGATGGTGAAAGCACATACCGACTATTCAAAAATTGAAAAACCCTTCGAACCGTTTACAAACGTTGATAAAACGTATAAAAAGGGTGCCGTTTCCTACTTTGACTATACCATTCCCGGCAAGGAGCATATTCTCAATCTCTCTATGCCTATTATGTTCAACGATAAGAAACTTGGTGAGGTTCATGTCGGCTTGTCGGTTGATTTTGTCCATGAGATGTTAATTAGCGAACGCTCTTTTCTGGCTGTAGTTATCCTCGTTATAATTGTTTTTGGTATGGTTGCAGCTGTGTTGTTCGGTATGCGGTTCTCTCGTCCTGTCTCCAAATTAGTGGATGCCACTGCAGAAATTGCAAAGGGCAACTATGATCATCGCGTAAATCTAAAGCGAAACGATGAGCTTGGCACCTTGGGCAAGGCATTTAATGAGATGGGGGATGAGCTCAATCGTCAGTCGCTTATGCGTGAGACATTTGGCAAATACGTTGGGCCAGAAGTTCGTGATCTCATATTGGAAAGCCCTGAAAAAGGGTGGCTCAAAGGCCGCAAAAACGAAGTTTCTATTCTTTTCGCAGATATTCGAGGATTTACCGCCTACTCAGAAGGTAAGGAGCCTGAAGAAGTGGTAAAAAGACTCAATAGATTTTTTGAGATTACTACAGATATCGTAATGAAGTACGGTGGATATATCGATAAATTCATGGGAGATTCTGTACTTGCGGTTTTCGGCGTACCGGTGTATCACAAAGATCATGAGGAAAGATGCCTCAAAGCGGCTATAGATATGCAGCGGGAGTTTGAAAAACAAACCAAGGAAAAAGGCGATCTGCTACAAGCTGTGGGAATAGGTGTTGCCTCAGGAGTTGTTGTTGCAGGTAATATTGGCTCCCAGGCGAAGACAGAATATACTGTCATTGGTGATTGTGTTAATGTTGCCTCTTACATCAATAATATTGCTGCTGCTGGTGAGATCATTGTCGCAAACGGAATGGGGAAAAAATATTCCCATCTTGTCTATGTAGAGCCTCTGGAGCCCAGAAAGGTGAAAGGCAAGGAAGAACTTGTCGAAGTATTCAGGGTTGTAGGCGCAAATACACAACTGAATTAGAAGATAGTTTCCTGTGCATATTCGACTATATACAGCAATTACCGCAATTTTTACCTCCCCTCGTCTATTTCTTTTGCTCCTCTTCTTCTTTTCCAGCTGTGCCAGCCAGCAGACTACCACCCAGGTTGCACCATCAGTGGATGTGCTTCTTCCTTATGCTGAACAGGAAAAAGCAATAGTATCAGAGCAGGACGAGGATTATTTTGCAGCACTTGAATATTGGCAGAATGCACGTGATTCAGTAGAGGATAAAATCTCACGCATCACTACCAAAATGCAGAATAGAGCACAAAGCCTCGCAGAAGAGGGTGTCACCCTTTATAATGCAGATGAGCCAGAACAAGCCTTGCAGAAATTTTTCACATCTCTGCGTTATGATCCTCACAATGAGACCGCACTTGAATACCTGACAAAGCAGTATACGCCGCAAAGGTTTATCAGTTATGAAGTTGTAGAAAATGACAGCTTAGACACCATTGCAAAAAAGGTATACGGTTCTATTCAGGAAAGTTTTCTCGTCCGTCACTACTCCAGAATTCCATCAGACAAGAAGCTCAAAGCTGGCAAGAGTATCAAACTACCTGAAGTTGAATCGTTTATCCTGCGAACTGCAGCAAAAGAGAATAAAGAGATATATACTGCTAGGAAACTGTTCAAAGAAGAAAAGTTTGCAAAACTTGTTCCTCTTTCAGAAACGCTTCTGGAACGAAATCCGGGGGATCAGGAGGC
>CAZWVC010000269.1:0-6076 GCA_964637245.1 uncultured Desulfocapsaceae bacterium | reverse complement strand
TCGCCTGTATGATTTTCATACATTAGTATAGAAAATCATACAACTCCTTGACTAATGGTCCGCCTCAACTCATGAAATATTCAGGTTGTAGAAGAGTGGTAAGCAAAAAAAAACCGCCAGTATAAGGCGGTTTTTTATCCATATTTCTTGGGAACTACCCCGAAAAAGAGTCTTCAAACAATTTCTGTATCGCTGCTCTTCCGCCATCGCTGAGATATCTGGTACCTGAACCAACGAAGGTATCATATTCGATTATTGGATTATCCTCTTCCCAGCTGTCTCTCCAGGTGTACCATTTCTTGGTAGGCTGGTCATAAACATGGAGCGGACGGTTGAACATTTTGGCGAGTTCGACAGCCCATCCTGTACCACCTTTAACAGACCCATCTTCCTGAATTGTACCAACCACAAATACCTGGTGCCCACTATTCACCATGTGAAAAATGGTTTGGAGGACTTTTCTAATTTTGTCAGTTTCATAATACGTTCTGTTGAGCATACGTGATGCCAGTTCCATGCTGATATCACCGCGTTCCAGCTCTTCCTGAGTCAATACCACATTGCTTTTATCTCTTGAAAGCTTATGGCTGTCAAAGGTGTAGATTACTTCTTTTAAGCCGTACTGTTCAGCAGTTTCACCAAAGGTGGCTTCGGCACCCTTAAGGCCTCCATGGTAGAGGGTGCAGTTGCTTTTTTCCATGAGTATGCTCCTATTCGTTAAGAAAGTTGTAAATGCTGGATAACTATCTGTACCGTTGACAAATTTTTAGAATAATCCAGTTATAAATATAAAATGTGCTGCAACACTATATCCTGTTGCGATGAATGGCAATGGGATCTTATGCTTTTTCTTAACCCTGATGACATTGCCAGAGTCCATTGTAAAATAAATGGCTGCTCTCAAGTGGACTCGCTCCCTCAGATATGTGCTTCTGCTCATCGCCAATCCAGGGATACCAAGGTTAAGGGTGTTCGGGTATACATCACCGCTATTTATTGTTAAACATTATTATATCAGATAGTTAGCAGTACTCTACGGTATAGGACAAGTGCTAATGACCGAAAATATGTACCATGGATCTGTTATACATCATATTTGTATAATATTTTTAGTTGGTTGTTTTGTGTTTCTCTACATTTGTGTTACACTAACATTGTTTAATCAATACGTTGTGCTTTAATTTACTGCGTAGAAAGTTACTACAGAAGTCGTTTCGCTTTGGATATGGTTGATGAGCAATTTGGCAGAAAATGAAATTGATGCAATAAAGTCGCTGGCTTTTTCGTATTTTCCGGATATTCGGTTCACCGAGGACACCACCACGCTTGAAACGCAAGATAAAGGAGAGGTCTTTTATAAGAAAGATCAAATCCTGCCGTATTTGCAGACTATTTTTTTTGAAGAGCACCTCCTTGAGATCCAAGTTGACCAAACCACCCGTATTTTTTTTGCGCATATCACAGATGATATCCCGGATTTGATAGAAGAGGAAGAAGATGGTGAAATTGTCATCCTCGAACCTGATTATGAAGCGGGTTCATATTTAAAAAGTTATACAAATTTTCTTCTCACTCCGCTTACCCCAGGGATTGGTAATGCCCAGGTTCGCAATTCCAAGCGGCTGGTGATCCGATTTTTTACAGGTACCATCGCCATAGAATTGGGTTGCACCTTTTGCGAACAAACAACCATACGGGAGATCCCCGTCCTTCGGTTAAATTACCCACTTATCGGTAGAGTTAACAGAAACTTTCGCTCGTTCAGGATCAAAGCTGTGCCGAACATAGAAGCTAAAATATGCATTCGCCGTATGAACGATAATGCGGTTTCCGAACTGCTCTATCAAATTGTTGATGTAAGCGCGGAAGGCCTTGCTTTTCAGATGCCTGCGGATCATCCGCCTTTCCAGGTTAATCAGGCACTAAATTTTACTATTACGGTATCGGGTATAGCCGATATGGAGGTTTGCGGTAATGTACGACATATTACCAAGGCTCGGGACAAAGGTGGTCTAAAGGTTGTATGTGGCGTGCAATTTGATCTTGAGACTCGTGCTCTGGCGGCTGATCTGGAGAAAATGGCTGCAGCTGTTCAGCGATTACATCTACGTGAGATTGCAGAGAGAACTGCAAATATGGATGGGGTAAATCTCATTCGTTAATACACGTTTAACATCAGGTGCTTTTTCTTCTTTCATATCGCAAACAATATCTATCAGCAGTTCAGCAAATTCGCCACATTCATAGATGATGATCCCCTCTATAAATCGGGTGCTGAAGCAAATCATGTCGATCTGGCTCTGCGCTACAGCGGTTTTGTCGGTGATTGGGATTTGGGAGCATCCTATTTTTACGGAGCCAGCAGAGATCCATTGCATTTACCCGGTGGAACAGGCCGAAACCTGACTGCTATTTATGGCATCATTCATCAGTTTGGCGTTGATATCCAGTACACCCAGGAAGCGTGGTTGTGGAAGTTTGAAGGCATTCTTCAGGATGGTTTCGAAAGCTTATTTGGTGCAGTTGTAGGCGGGTTCGAGTACACCCTCTACCAGATTTTTAATTCGAACGCGGATTTAGGTTTACTCCTGGAAGATAACTGGGACGATCGTGATCAGGCTGAGGAACCCGCAACTTTCCTTGACAATGATATTTTTGTTGGCAGCCGGCTGGCATTAAATGATCCGCAGGATAGCACTGCCCTGATAGGGGCCATAATCGACACTGACAACGGTTCAACTCTCCTGAGTTTGGAAGCTGAAAGACGCATCGGTGAATCCTGGGTGGTTGAGTTGATCGATAGGTTTTTCATAAACATAGACGAGACTGATATTACAGCATCACTGGAAGAAGATTCATTTGTCAATCTCAGTATCCAATATCATTTCTGATGATTTCCCGTTGTTCAATTAAGCAGTAGACCCTGACCCTCTATCAAAAGGATTGTCATAGCATTCATTATATCTATATGCGAAGATGATTATGATTTCATACCTGAAAGGAACACTCTAGAAGGTGCTGGATACCCTTCAATGGTTAGAGTTCGGTCTTCTTTGTTGATAAAGTCACTATAGGACTCAAACACCATCCAGTCAGTCTTGCGCTGCTCCTTATCTGACATTGGATGGGTGCAAAAAAGATGAGCATTACTGAAACCTGCCCGTTGCATCCAATGCTGTAAACATCTGCCGGTGGGAACAAAATATGTGCCGGGAACCTTGGCATAGGTCTTCTCAGGAAACAGGGCGTATGGCTGATCTCCGGGAATGGCCTGGGATTCAAGGAGAAGGGTACCGCCGGGTTTGAGGGCGGTAAATATTTCTCTCAAGACATCGACTGGCGAGGCACGATGGTAGATCACCCCCATAAGAAAGATGACATCGAAGGTTTCAGGAAAGAGGTTAATGTGTTCTACCCCCAGAAGATCGATATGCATGTTGGTAATACCCGCCATATTTTTTAAAGCCTGAAAACAGTAGTAATGCTGCACTGAGGGCTCAAAACCGATTACCATTTTGGGTTTATAGGGAGCCATGCGGAACATATAATAGCCGTTGTTGCAGCCAATGTCGCCCACAACCTTATCGTGTAAATCCGGCAGATGAGGAAGAAGCCTCTGCCACTTACGCTCACTACGCCATTCAGCATCAATATCGATGCCGAAAACTGAAAACGGTCCCTTCCTCCAGGGCATGAACTGTTTTAGACTTTGGACAATTTTGCCTTTTTCTTGGGAGCTGATTTCCGAGTCTTTTCCTATTGTCACTGCATCTTCACTGCAGTCAACAAATTCTGCCTTGAATGAGGAGAGATGTTCACAGGGGGTGCGATAGCGGAGGAAACCCTTTTTATTTTGACCTACCCATCTTTGTTTGGCGTTGTGCTCTTTAGCAATGATATCGTAAAAGGGTGATTTGGGCAGATGGTGGAGATAGTCCATTATCCTGCGACCTCTTCCGGTTTTATGGCAACCATTGAAGTAAAGTTAAACCATTGAAAATACGTTTCCACCGATTGAAAACCTACTTTTCGGAGTAATGCCCTGTTTTCCTCGACTGAAAAAGGAATAAGTATGTTTTCCAAAGCCTCCCGTTTTTTTGCAATCTCCAGTTCTGAATATCCCTTTTTTCTTTTGTAGTCATGGTAAAGATCAATAAAAACACGGTTGAGCAAAGAGTCATGACTTATTGTCTTCTCACTGAGAAGAAGCACTCCACCTGGACGAAGATGAGAATAGATCGTCTGAAGAAACTCCTCGCGCAGGACTGGTCGGATAAACTGCAAAGTATAGTTGAGAATAAATGCGGCTGTTTCAGGTAATTCAATTTGAGTAATATCTTCTAAGAGGAAGGAAATCTTGTCTTCCTTTGAATACAACTCAGCTTTCAGACGGCCTTTTTCCAGCATAGCAGAAGAATTGTCAACTCCAAGATACCGAATTGTCTCATTATCTATGAGCCTTGAGTACTCCAGCAGGGTTGTCCCAGTCGCACAGCCCAAATCAACGATTAGCTCATTATCTTTGAGCATCCGCTGAAGGAGTTTGGCTGAATTTTTTATGACATCCCGATAATATGGGATGGAGCGGTCGAGCATATCATCAAAGACCTCCACCACTCGTTCAGAAAAAACGAAATCCTCGCTAATAGTGTCGACTTGATAGAGTTTATCCTTGGGTTTATTGGTCATCAGTAAAGGGTAAAATGGAGTGTGTTTTGATAAATATTTATTAATTTTAGATGCTTGTAGTGTTCTTGCTATTGTGCGAATAGTATTCTGCTCGATGGGACGTTATTGTAATAGCAATGGTTATTTTAGCAATCTTAACACGTTAATTTTTTGCTGCAAGATAGCAGGAGCCCAGGCGAAATAGTACAAAGCTGGGGTAAAAATACTTTTTGGCACTTGTTGATATTCAATTATGGAAAAGAGCTGGATTACTAGCGCAGACTGGATCTTATACCATGCAAGTATGGGGTTTCTTGCTTTGAACCAAGGGCAAGAATAGACTTGCTATTGATAGATTATATATGTATAAACCCCTCAGAAATTATACACCGAGAGGATTGATTCTGTTATACAACCCCATTGCAGCAGGTAGAGCGGTTTGTCGTGAAACAGTTTGGCATATTCTCATTCCCGCAGATGAGTGCTGGAGATGCCATCCTAAGGATAAATCGAAAAGTAACAGGAAATGGTCAGTAGATGCCAATTTGTACTTTTCATAATCTTCATGAATGTTATCTTCTGAAATACACAGATGCAGACACTCGCCTCTGTAATTAAACCTCTTTGTTCATAAACTAGACGATTAACCACCAGGTTTGCATATGTCAAAAGAGATAAATTTCGATGAAATACTAGGTAAATACAAATCTGATCCCTTTGATTATATCGATGTAACAGCTGTCCACACGGGAGTGGTCACCTTTAAAGTGAAGGAGGGAGACGAAGTCGATTCCCCTAGCGGTGAGTGGAATCATATTCCAGGCTCCCTTCTCTATGAAATAAACCGGGAACGAAATCCAAAGCTCATTACATCCCAGATAAATGGTACTATTTCAGCACTGAATCTGGAATTAGAGGGGAAATTTGTCGAGGCAGGTGAAACACTGATGACTATTCGTCATCCGCTAAAAAAGAAAGAGATTATCGAAAATATCCTGAAAGAAGTTCTCTACCTCTTTCCAGCACCAGAAAAAGCAAAGTACTTCTTTGCTCTTGATGTTCAATCAAGAATTGAAAAGAAGGGTGCCCGTTCTGTTTCTATTGCACCCGGAGATGAGATTATAACCATGTCTCTGATGAAAAGGGATACCCCCATTTATTATCAGGGAGAACCAGGTGTTATTCATTCAGTTTATTTTAAACCTGGAATTTCCGTGGATCAGGGTAGTCCACTAATAGGGGTATGTGCGCCTGACAAGGTTCCGCTCATTCAGAAGATTATTACCAGAGTAAAGGCAGACTGGGATAAAGCCTGACCCGGATATTTCATGAACAAATTAATGATCACAGATTAAAACATTTTATTTCGACACATTACGAGCATTACAAGGGCAATTTCTGGCAATAC
>CAZWVC010000268.1:0-6084 GCA_964637245.1 uncultured Desulfocapsaceae bacterium | reverse complement strand
ATCCAAGTATGAAAAGATGGTGTCTGCACTTCATGTTCAACGATCTATCAGTTAAGTGTATAAAATCTGTGCTAACAGCAAGTAGTTCTGTCAAGTAAGTTTACAGCCTTGTGCTCTAATCATTTTGCTGCGCTTTGTAATATAATGTTATCACACGATATATCCCGCCAAAATATCACACCCGGGTTTTTGAAATGGCACGATTTTTGATATGATTATATTTAAAGCTAAGATGAGACAGTAACTTACAAGGGTGACACAATCTAGTTCCTCATACCTCATCTGAGCAGATTTAGCCCACTTTCAACTTGTGAAAGGGAGAAGGTGGTTGTAATTTTCAGAAATTGCTATTTCGTTTATCCCTGCTTTCTTGAGCAATATTCATGATGTGAGTACGGATCTGATATCCTAGTTCAAGGATGACCTTATGCTCCTTCACATAGCTAAAGGAGAAGAAAAGAGATGAATTATCGAGCGAACCCATCCTTCCTGATAGTTTTTTTCGCAATAATTACCTTCCTGCTGTGCAATCTACATCCAGCGCTATCTTTTGGGGGCACCCTCCGTGCTTTGCTAATTGGGATTGACGAATACCAAGCGCCTGCCATCACTGACCTGAGGGGCTGTGCAAACGATGTCGAGCTAATGAAAAATGTGCTTATTACCAGTTTCGATGCAGAACCCATAAATATCTTGGTGTTAAAAAATAAGGAAGCAACCAGAAAAGGTATTATCAGAGCAATTGAAGAACATCTCATTAAAAAAGCGGTAGCGGGAGACACTGTCATCCTGCATTACAGCGGCCATGGCTCAAAAATGGTTGATGTATCAGGTGATGAAAGTGACAATCTTGACGAAACATTAGTTCCACATGATGCCAGGACCGAAGGTGTCTTCGATATTTCTGATGATGAGATAAACACAATGCTGCAGCAGATTAATCGGAAAACCAAGTATGTTACCTTCATCTTTGACAGCTGCCATTCTGGATCAGCAGCCAGGGCAGGAAACGCAGTACGACAGATTGACCCTGACGCACGAATACCTCCGACAGAGAGTGGGGGAAGTTTTCGAGGTGAAGGAGATGGGAGCAGTGATTTTAGAAGCTCAGATTCCGAATATGTGTTGATTTCTGGGTGTCTGGCAGGCGAACTTTCCAATGAATCCAGCTTCAATAACAACCGTCATGGCGTACTTACCTGGTATCTCTCACAGGCTTTAATTTCTTTGGAAGAGGATGCAACCTACAAAAGCGTGATGGAAAGAGTTGCAAGGAAGGTATCAGCGCGGTTTGTCACTCAGCATCCACAGTTGGAAGGTAAAGGAATTGATCTACAGATTTTCGGAACTAACCGGATCTCATCAGTACCCTCCATTCTCATAGAGGAGGTTAATGAGGGCTATGTCACTCTTCCTGCAGGGAAACTATATGGTCTCAACAAGGGATCCCTGCTTAATGTGTATGAAAGCATAAACCAAGATCTTGCTGCGCAGAAACCAGTGGCGGTTATTCGCGTAATAGAGGCAAAGCCCTTCTCGGTTATAGCTGAGGTGGTAAAAGGAGCGGTAAAATCAGGTCTTAGAGCTGTTCCAGAAACCTTGTTCGATAGCGGTTCACCAATTTCAATATATCTTGGTGGTTTAGCGGGCGATCCACTAAGTCGTCTCAGGGATGCACTAGCCAAAACCGACGGGGTTGGTCTGGTGGAGAATGAGCAGGATGCAACCTTAATCGTTGAGGTAGAGGAGGGAAGAATTCTCTTTAGTTTCGGAGATTTGCAGCAGGCTGTGAAGCCGGTATTGCTTTCTTCCCTGGATTGGTTTGAGCAGGCGGTTCGTCGAGTAAAAAACCTCGCTCACCTGCTTACGCTCCAGGAACTTGCAAACCCTACCGGTAATGTCCGGATAGATTTTTCAATCCATAGGAAGGGCGATAAAGTAGAAATTCCTTCTCCCCAACAAGTAACGCCTGGAACAATTCTCACCTACCGGCTCAAAAATCTCGATACCGTTCCACTTTTCGTCTACGTGCTCAATATTTCCAGTGATGGTAGCTTTACCCCACTTTTTCCTGTAGTTGTTGGAGCACAGGAACAGCTAAGGCCGGGAAGTGTACTTAAGAAGGATATTGAAACCTATCTGCCTCCAGGACACGAATCGGTAACAGATCTATTTCTGGCGATTGCCACGACTACTCCCATAGATCCTACTTTTCTAGAGAGGCGATCGAGCCGAGCGGGGGAAGAGGGCGGGGTCTTAGCCCCTGTACGCTATCTTAACGAGGCAAGTCGCAACAGTAGGGGAGCTCGCCCGAAGTATTCTAAGACTTGGGTGACAAAAAATCATTCGCTCATAGTGAGTGAAAAGGGAGTTACTCTTGCGGGTTTTGCTCTGCATTTCGATAAGGAAAAAAAAGGATTAGATATTCAGTTGAATCAGGAAGGATCGAGGTCTATCTGTTCAGAAAGCCTTGAAAAACATACTGGCGACTGTCTTGAAAAAACAGAGGTGTCTGCTGATGGCACACAATGGCTGGTGAAATTAAAATCAGGCAATCGCAATGTAGCAGAGAGAGTAATCTCCGTCGGTAGAGCCTTTGAAGAGGCATATGAAATACAGGAAAAGCTAGAAAACAGCGTGAGAGTCGAGCCCCTTCTTGACGTGGAAAGCGTCGGTCTAGTCAATGACCATGGAGTTGTTAGACGTGACGTAAGCTCAGATGATACACATGACCCAGCAGCTGAGAAGGATGATCTGTGGCATATCAGACAGATTGGTGCCGAGAAGGGATGGAAACTGTTACGTGACAAGTCAGGGAAAGCTGTTGGTCATGAGGCAGACTCTATTCTCATTGCCCATGTGGATACTGGGTATCTTAAGCATCCCGAAACATGGCAACCTTTCGATGGGAATCGACCAATAGATGCTAAAAAGGGGTACGATTACTATGACAATGACGATGATCCTACCGATCCACTTTTGGACGATAGGTTTTTAGACAATCCGGCACATGGCACTGCCTCGGGAAGTGTGATAATAAGCCCCCTTGGATGCCAACTGCAGGGAAATGCCGGATGCGTCAACGGCATCGGTCGCGGGGCTCAACTTATCCCACTACGAGTGCACAGGACAGTAAGCCAGTTCAATTCCTCTAATCTTTCTCAAGCCATAAATGATGTGGCAGCTGGCAAGATTGCTGGTAAACCACGCCTTGTTAGTATTGCTATGGGTGGCCCGCCAACCATGTCAATGTGGAAAGCTTTAAGAGCAGCCAAGAATAAAGGGATATTGATTGTAGCTGCGGCAGGCAATTATGTACGTACAGTTGTCTGGCCCGCCCGGTTCAGTTCCACAATTGGGGTGGCGGCGAGCAATGTTCGCTGTCGTCCCTGGAAAAATTCTTCACGGGGAAATCGTGTTGACATCACGGCACCAGGCGAGTCGGTGTGGCGTGCCAGCTATGATAGTAAAAACAAGAAATACTTCAACGGTATGGGTAAGGGAACTACCTTTGCAACAGGGAACACCTCTGGCGCAGCGGCGATTTGGCTTGCCTATCATGAGGACAATCCGTTATTTGAACAATTACGGGAACAGGGGCTTGTCACCCAGGCATTCCGCGAAGCATTGCAGAAAAGCTCCTGGAATCCGGATGAACAGGATGAAAATGAACTCTGTAAAGCTGGTGTTTGGGATGAGGAGAACTACGGTCCCGGTATACTTAATCTGGAATTACTCCTGCAGCAGCCCCTCATTAAGCCTGAGCAACTAAAGAAAACAATTGCTGAGCTGCCAGACCTACCGTTGTTTTCCTCTTTGTTCGCGGTAGGGACGGCTCCAGACAACATTCGTGATACCTACTTTTCCATTTTCAGAGAAAAACGAAGTGACTCGAGACTCTCCCCAGAAATTTTCGAAACAGAAATTCTTTACCATTATGCTACTGACCCCAGTGTTCAGAATTCTATCGATAGCTTAGTGCTGGGTACACGTGACAGTGGTGCTATAGTTCGTGTTTCGGAGAGTCTTCAAAAACAGGACCTCTCGCCAAGGCTACGGGATGTGTTGAGCAACTAATAATAACGATCAGACGAGAGGAGAAAAAAGAATTTTGCGCCAGGGGCTGCTAAGGTTAGAGGCGATGAATGTTTTCTAAGGGCTTCTTGAAGAGAGAAGCAAGGGAGGTGTTACCATGAAAACTAGAGAAAACAGATGGTGGGTAATCAGATCATTTCTTTCTTTCGTTATACTGACCATTCTTCTATGGCCGGGAGTGGCTATCAGCCAGAAAACCAAGGTGCTGGAATATAAAAAACCGGTCATGAAATTTCAGAAAGTACCAGCTAAGGCTAAACCCAGCAAGTCCAGGGTTATGAAAATCAAAAAACCTGCAAACAAGGTTCAACAGACCCCAAAGCAAGTTAGTCCTGGCGCAATTCAGAAGATGCCAGCTATTCCAAAAGACTATAAACCTAATCAGAATACGCATTTTCAGAAACTTCCCTCCACAGATTCACCAGTAGAACCACCTTCGCTGACCTCGCCGCCTGGGGAAAAAATCTACCGACTCCCATCGGTGAGTAGCCCTGAAGAAGGAGGATCTGTAACAGATCAGCCACCTATTCCTGGCAAAGAACCTACTCACCCTCGTTACAATACAGGTGGGTGCTTTATCGCAACAGCAGCCTATGGTAACCCTCTTGCAGCAGAAATAGTAGTATTGAAGCGGTTCAGGGATAACCATCTGCTCACCAATACCTTCGGGCGAAATTTTGTGGAGAGCTACTACAGGTATTCACCGCCGGTTTCTAATTTCATTGCAAAGTATGACAGTCTCCGGATGCTGACGCGTGTTATGCTCTGGCCTATGGTATATGCGGTAAAATATCCATCATTATTTGTTTTTATCGTTTTCTTTTGTCTTGGTGGCTGTGTTTTTATCGTTCACAGAAAAGGTCGATTGAGACAACAGTACTTGCTTGTATGAGTAATCTTTTTCTTCGGAGAAATGATGCAAATCGATCGGACATTTCTGTATAGGCTATTTGGTATAGGCATTCTAGCTCTATTCGCGTTGTGCGGGTGTGCCTCGCATGCTCCTTTTCCCGCAGGTGAAGGTGACCTCCTGTCATTTGCGGTTAGCGGAGATGCATCTTTTGAGCGCATGGAATATGGGGAGGCACTTGATCTTTACCAAAAGGGTTATAATGCAGCAGAGGAAGACGGTAATTATCTCCTACGGGCAGATTTTCTCTACAAAATTGGCAGAGTGCATCAACAAACCCATCGCTATGCTCAGGCGATTACTTATTTTCAAGAGGCCCTGACCCTTTTGGAAGAGGTCAATTCGAAATGGGGCATGGCGGTGCTTCTAAGTTCCTTAGGCAGTTCTAAGCAGCGTTTGGGTTTGACAACGGATGCACGGGAGCTACACAGAAAAGCTTTAACCCTCAGGCGGCAACTCAGAGATGGTCCAGGGGAGGTCAGGTCTCTCGTCAATATCGGCCATACGTATCTGACCAGGGGAAGATATGGTGGTGCATTGGAGTATTACGAAAAGGCTTTGGAGAAGGCTGAGTCAATCAAAGAAGAGCCAGGAGAACATCTTGGCTCAGTACTGACCCATCTTGGCTCATTGTATGCTGAGTTAGGCAGCCTGGAGAAAGCACTTCTCTACTATGAAAGCGCATTTCGATTTTATACATCTATATCTTCTTCCAAAGGAATAGCCACATCACTTCATAATCTTGGATATGTATATGCTGAGATGAAAAAATATTCCCAGGCGGTGGACTCTTTCAAAGAAGCCCTTGTTCTTAGGGAAAAGAACTTTGATAGTTTTGGTCGTGCAGAAACTCTCAACAATCTGGGGCTAACTCTCTCTGATATGGATAAAACAGATCTGGCTCTAATCAGGCTGCAAGAGGCCGAAACTATTCTTACTGATCTGAAAACACCAAAAGTTTTGGCAGCTACTTTGGATAGTATAGGGTCCGTTTATCTGCAGAGAAATGAGTACACCACAGCACTTGAATATTACAGTAGAGCAATGGAAATCTGGCAATCTCTTAATGATCGTGATGG
>CAZWVC010000267.1:0-6099 GCA_964637245.1 uncultured Desulfocapsaceae bacterium | reverse complement strand
GTGGCAGAAAATTCTACACTTACCTGATAATCATCTATTCCGATCTCCTTCATCACCTGTTCAACGAGATCCTTGGCTAGTATCCAAGTTTCTTCTCCTACCTCAACTGCTGCATAGGTAAAATCAGGATGGAAAGCTATAGCTAGATTTGCTGGCAGAGTCCAGGGTGTGGTTGTCCAAATTACTACATATACCTTGTCACCTGAAAGTGCCGGATTAATATCAGCTATATCATCTTTTACTTGAAACTTAACATAGATTGAAGGTGAATGATGATCGTAGTATTCTACCTCAGCTTCTGCCAGAGCAGTGGTACAAGTTGAACACCAATAGACTGGTTTTTTATTGCGAATAACAGCATCCGAGAGCAGAAAACTATTAAATTCACGGGCAATAGCAGCTTCGTAACCATAATTCATGGTAAGATATGGTTGGTCCCAGTCTCCCAACACACCTAATCTTTTAAATTCCGCCTTTTGTTTTTTTATCCATTTTTCAGCATATTTTCTGCAGGCTTTTCTCTTTGAGAGAATGGGAATAGTGTTTTTCTTCTCACCAAGTTCTTTATCAACATTGTGTTCAATTGGTAGACCGTGACAGTCCCAGCCTGGAATGTAAGGGGCATTGAATCCAGCCATTCTGCGAGATTTTAAAATTATATCTTTGAGAATTTTATTAAAAGCTGTACCGAGATGGATATGACCATTAGCATAAGGCGGACCATCGTGGAGGATAAAAAGAGGTTTATCCTTAGATTGTTGTTGCAGTTGGCCATACAAGTCTTCTTTTTCCCAACGTTTTAGATACATGGGCTCTTTCTGGGAAAGATTTGCCTTCATCTTGAAACCGGTTTGAGGCAGGTTGAGTGTTGCCCTGTAATCCATCTCCATCTCCTTTCAATGACTTCGGACTTTCCTTAATTGGAAAGATTTTGGCTTTAAGGTATATTTTTCCTGCAAACAGGATTTAAAATAACCTCAAAAGATAACAATTGCGGTACAAGTTTCAAGGTTAAAGTGAACAGGATTACCAATGCGGTATTTTTAGATTTTTTTTCCTCTTAAATTCATCGCTGATTAAATCGACATAGTTGAACTAAAAATTTGACACAAAATCTTGATTTTATTAAACTACCTTATTGTCACATCTTTTTTTTTAGTATCCGTGCTTATCATTGTATTGTTCAGTAAAACTGCTACCAGCAGTTGTATGAATTAATGCTATCAACCAACAGTGTGTTTTATAAACTTTTATATCATTCCTATTTTTAAATAATGGCTGAATTCAATAACACCAACACTCCAATGGTGGAGCTCATAAAGGTAAGTAAATCTTACCCCCCCGATGTCATTGCGCTTACTAATATTTCACTGTCAATCGATGTCGGAGAGCTGTTTTATCTCATCGGCAGAAGCGGCGCTGGGAAAACTACATTGCTCAAATTGATTAGTTACATGGAACCTCCAAATACTGGTTTGATCGAGGTGGCTGGAAATGATCTGTTAAGAATGAAAGGATATAAACTTGCCAAACTGCGTCAGCGTATTGGCGTAGCATATCAGGATTTCAAGTTACTCCTTGATCGCACCGCTTCAGAAAATATCGCAATCTCCATGGAAGTTTCCTATAAGCAACCATCTCTCATCCAGAAAAGAGTGAAGGATTTGCTTGATCAACTGCAATTGGCTGATAAACACGATACTATTACAGGTGAACTCTCCCGTGGAGAGCAACAACGAATAACTCTTGCCCGAGCAATCGCTAACTCTCCAGCATTGCTGCTGGTTGATGAGCCCACAGGCAATCTTGATGCCGATACCACTGCGAGAGTTATGCAACTTCTGCACAAAGCAAATAAAGCAGGAGCGACCGTTGTTATAGCTACACATGATGAATCAATTTATCGAAACTCAAATCGCCGTATCATGGAGTTGCGGCATGGAAAGGTTCATTCTCTGCAGGAGGCCGTTACCCAATGAGATTCTGGTTCGCCGTATTTCGTCAGGCTGGTCGTAACCTTCGCCAGACATGGACTTCTCAATTCATGACCTTATTGACAGTTAGTCTTTCTGTGTTGATCTTTGCTTTTTTCTATCTGGTGTATACGAACATGTTGAACTCCAGCGAAAAGCTGGGTAATGATTTACGTCTTATTATTTATTTAGAAGATGACCCTGGCCCCCAAATGCGGGAACAGATTCGCAGGAAAATTACAAATTTTGACGAAGTTGAAGATATTATCTTTATATCCAGCGAAGAGGCATATGAAAAATTTGCTGAACAGTTGGGCAACAACCGAGATGTCTTAGAGGATATCCCCAAAGACTTTCTTCCTGCATCTGTGGAGGTTGTGCCACTGAAAAATCTACGGAGCCTGAATCAGATTAAACTTTTCTCTGAATATCTTTCAAACCTACCAGGAACTCTTAAGGTCCAATATGGTCAAGAATGGGTTGAGCGCTTTTATTATTTCACCCGGTTACTTTCCATTGTTGTTTTCCTCAGTGGGTCACTGCTGATTCTTACCACTATATTTATGGTGTCATACACCATACGACTGACAATACTTAACCGGCAGGCTGAGTTGGAGCTGTTAAAACTTGTTGGCGCAACCCATAATTACATACGTACACCTTTTTTCATAGAGGGTGTTCTGCAAGGACTTTTGGGTTCCTGTCTTGGTATCTTTTCTCTCTTTTTATTGTATCAGTGGATAAAAGTGCATTTTTCAGGCCCTGGATTGCTTGAGTTATTTACCTTCACATTTTTTCCACCACAAGTAATTATTGCGATTATTGTCATTTCAATTTTTTTCTGTACAGCCGGCAGTTTCTCATCAATGCAAAAATTCCTTCGCCTATAGGCTTATGAGTGTTTCATTACCTCTCATAGAAATAAAAAATCCATTGAATAAGACTGGATATTTCTGTTTTTCATGGATACCCCTTTTTTTTCTTATGCTCCTCGCTTCTCCTCTTTTTGCAGAAGATATCGAATTGCAGCGTGTAGAGGAAAAGAAAAGACTTGAACTGCAGATTCAACGAAATCAAATAAAAATACAACGGCTGCAGTCAGGTCTTGAAAATCAAAAAGAAGGTGTTGAACGTACCAAGCTTCAGGAAAAAGGTATTCTCGCGGAACTGAAGGAACTGGATCTTCGTCTTTTGAAGATGGCGGCAAGACTGGGTGATTTGGAAAAAAGAAAGGCTGAACAGCAAAAACTTATAGGGGAAAAAGAGAGTGAACTTGAGGAGACTAAGCAAAGAACTGAAATAGTACAAAATCACATGCAGAAAAGAATCGGAGCCTATTATAAACTTGGCAAAATTGACTTAATAAATATTACCTTTTCCACTAAGACTCTGCCTGAGCTTCTCCGGTTCCATGACTCCTTTCAAACCGTTATTGAATATGATCAAGATGTTATTCAACAATACCGTTCAACAACCAAGGAACTTGAAAGTACCAAGGATGCCTTAACCCTGGAACGTGGGCTACTCGATGAATTTATACTCCAGGCAAATGAGAATGAAGCACAAATTTTATCAGCAAGAGAAGATAAAGCCAAGCTGCTTAATCGGGTAAAAAATCAATCCAGCCTCTATTCTCAAGCCATTAAAGAAATAGAACAGGCAAAAAATGACCTAGCTACAGCTTTGCTTGCTATGAGAAAGAAGGAAGAACTTTATGACCAGGGCTTCTTAATAAGCAAAAGCAAACATATCAGCCCACTGAATGGAAAAGTTGTCAGCTTATTTAATCAAAAACGTACCAATCAGTTCGGTATCGCCAGGAAAACCCCAGGTATTTCAATAGCAGCACCTGATGGAGCTAAAATAAAAGCAATATTTGACGGCAGAGTCATTTTTTCTGGTTATCTTAAAGGATACGGAAATAGCGTAATTATAAATCACGGTTATCAATATTTCACCATTAGCTCTCGGATTGAAAGGTTGCTGGTCTCGAAAAATACAAATGTTAAAAGAAATGATATAATTGGCATCATGGGTTCCACAGCAACCATTCTTGATGATGGACTATATTTTGAAATACGGCATAAGGATACGCCGCTCAACCCACTTGATTGGCTTGACAAGAAACAACTTGCCTTCGCTAAAAACACCAAGCGACAGTAAGGTTTATACATTTGTATAGGAAGAACAAACGATGGCATCGCTAGCAAAAAAACATTGGGTATTTTTAGTTTTTCTGGCACTTTTCCTTTTCCCCGGCCAGGTTCTATCAACAGAAATAAGCCAAAAAGATAGAGAGCAAACCTATAAAAAGCTTGAGCTTTTTTCTAACATCCTCTCCATTCTGCAAGAAAACTATGTTGAAGAAATTAATACCGACCAAGTAATTGAAGGAGCGATCAACGGTTTACTGCACGCTCTTGATCCTCACTCTTCCTATTTAACACCCCAAAGTTTTCAAGAACTCCAGGATGAAACTCAAGGTAGTTTTACTGGAATTGGTATTGAAATTACCATAAAAAAAGGCAAGCTTACTGTAGTTTCACCTATAGAGGGGACACCCGCTTTTGAAGCAGGCCTCAGGGTAAATGATGTTATTGTGAAAATTGGTGATCAGTGGACAAAGGATATGAGCCCTATGGACGCAGTTAAGACTCTGCGCGGTCCAAAGGGTTCTGAGGTTACGATATCAATCCATCGTGAAGGATGGGAAAATATCAAAGAATTTACCCTCATGAGAGATATCATTCCACTTATTTCAGTGCGTTCTTTTTTTATAGATAAAAACATTGCTTATACTCGAATTACTAATTTTCAAAGCAGAACGACTGAAGATTACGCAGTTGCCTTGAAAGCGCTAGAGAAAGAGCAAAACCTTCACGCTATTATCCTTGATTTGCGCTACAATCCAGGGGGCCTACTAAATCAGGCTGTTTCGATCGCAGACCTTTTCTTAGATTCAGGGTTAATTGTATACACCAAAGGCAGAACAGAAGATCAAAACATGGTATTCCAGGCGAGGAAGTCTGGTACACTCAGCAATATACCTCTAATAGTACTTGTTAATGAAGGCTCTGCCAGTGCTTCTGAGATTGTTGCTGGTGCCATCCAAGACCACAAGAGAGGCTTGGTTCTCGGCACTAAAACTTTCGGAAAGGGATCAGTTCAAACAATAGTTCCGCTGCAGGATGGCGCTGGTTTACGCATGACAACGGCAAGATACTTCACCCCCTCAGGAAGATCCATCCAAGTAAAAGGAATTATTCCAGATGTGGTGGTTGATTATATCCCACAAAAGGAACCTGAAATACCTAATTCCTCTGTTTTCCCTCGAGAAGGTGATTTAAAAAATCATTTCATGAACAACCAACCCAGTTCTACTAAAAGCCAGACACCAGAGTCAGTTGTTTCCGATATTTCCCAGGAGATAGATACCAGTGATTCTAAATTCATCGCCAAGATGAAAAATGACAATCAGGTGCTAATGGCACTAAATATTATCAAAGGCATTGCACTGCTTGGATCTGATAATGAAATGAAACAATAGTCGGCAGCTTGCCTGTACTATGGCAATTTCCTTCTCATCACTAAATATTGCATGGTTTATAATCAGAGAATTAAAAACCCAATTCTTTGAGAAATGAACTATTATGTGACCAATTTTTCTTTACTTTTACCCATAGCTTTAAGAGCACCTTCTGTCCCACCATTTTTTCAATATCACGGCGGGCTGCACTCCCGATACTCTTAAGCTTGTGTCCACTCTTTCCGATAATGATTCCTTTTTGTGATGACTTTTCTACAATTATAGAGGCATGTATAGTTATTTTGGTCGTCTCTTCGGTGAATGCATCAATTACTACCGCAGCAGAATAGGGAATTTCCTGTCCTGTTAAAAGGAATACCTTTTCACGGATTATCTCACTTACAATAAATCTCTCCGATGCATTGGTTGGTATGTCCTCTGGAAAATACCGAGGTCCAAACGGTAATATGTTGATAATTTCCTTTAACAGGACGTCTGTACCCAAAGCTAGTTTGGCAGAAATAGGTAGAATTGCAGCAAAAGGGTAAACTTTTGAGTATTTATCAATAACTGGCAAGAGCTCCTTTTTATCTATGAGGT
>CAZWVC010000266.1:0-6123 GCA_964637245.1 uncultured Desulfocapsaceae bacterium | reverse complement strand
GCTTGTCTGAAACATTTCACACAGTTCTCTTTCTGACGGAAGTCGCTCACCTGCACTGATCCGTCCCTCAAGAATGGCAGATTGGATCTGTTCTACTACATCTTGATATATCCTGTTTTGCTTAGCTTTCTGAAAGAGATTTCCCATGAGTTAGCTTGACAAAGAAAAGAATTTTTTATAATTATAATGGTTGAACCATTTAAAATAATAGATCATAATTTTCAAACTGGCAAGCACTATACCAACTTTTTTGCTTTTTTGATTTTGTAAGCAATTGAAAAGACAACTGCTTTTTATCTTCTTTGTTTTTTTGTAGACATTGCTATCAAGTGACTTGTATATAGGTTATTTGTTCGAGTGTTCAGTGAAATACTGAAGAACTCAAATGATGGGTTTCGGTATCCTGTATTGGGATGTGTGTAGGAGGAAAATACAGGTTGAGTATGTTAACTACGTTTTCAAAAAGGAGGATGCTGTGAAAAAATCATTATTTTTATCTTCTATGGGTGGTGCATTGGCAGGCTTGCTCTTGTTAAGCCAAGTTGCTTCTGCTGCTGATCTGAAAATCGGTATCATGGTTCCAACAACGGGATCAGAGGCAACTGCAGGCAAAGACATGGAAAATGCAATAAAACTGGCAGCCATGGAAATCAATAAAGCTGGCGGCGTGCTAGGTATGAATATTGTTACCATGACCGGAGATGATGCCTGTGACCCGCAACAGGGAACTTCGGCTGCAACCAAACTCGTATCTGCTGATGTTACTGCGGTGGTAGGTGGGTATTGCTCGGGCGCAACTCTGCCAACATTGAAAATCTATGGTGACGCGAATGTACCTTTTGTAGTTGCTGCAGCAAATTCTACTAAACTTATTGATGCTAACCCGGGAAATGCTTTCCAGATTAACTCAACGGGTTTTGACCAGGTTAACACCGCAGTTGATCTCTTTAACGCCAAAGGTGCCAAAAAGCTTGCCATTATCCACCAGGGTGACGGGTATTCCGAGGATCTTGCTAAATTGACCCGTGAGAAATGGACTGCTGCTGGTAAAGAAGTGGTTGCTTATGAAGTTGTAAACAAAGGTGAGCAGGATCATTCAGCACTGGTTACTAGAATTAAGTCAAAAGCCCCTGATGCCGTCTTCTGGACCGCATACTACGCCGATGGTGCCCTGGTAATTAAGCAGCTCCGTCAAGCGGGCTATCGCAAGCTTATTGCCGTGGGTGATGGCTCAAATTCTCCTAAGCTGCTTGAAATCGCAGGAAAAGCCGCTGAAGGCGTTTATTGTTTTTCCAACCCCACTGTTGAGTATCTTCCCGAAGCAAAAGCATTCCATGCTGCTTACAAAGCTACCTACAATCAGGAACCTGATGCCTATGCCGCACTTTCTTATGATGGCATGAAGCTCATGGCTGATGCAATTGGGCGTGCCGGATCTACCGACAAAAACGCAATCAAAAAGGCCCTTGCGGAAACCAGTGGTTTCACAGGCATTGCTGGTCCTGTTTCCTTTACTGATAAGAACACCCTTGCACGAAGTAACTTTGTTACTCTCGTCGCCAAAGGTGGTAAATGGGCCCTCAATAAGTAATACCCTTCAATAAAGCACTACAATGCCCGGGAAAACCAACTCCCGGGTATTGTTTCAAAGTCTTTCACCCTCTTCCCCAGAGTTGTTATGTCAATCCAGGACATTCTATTACAGCAGTTAGCTAATGGTCTGATTTTAGGTTCTTTTTACGCCCTAGTCGCACTTGGCTACACCATGGTGTACGGCATTATTAAACTATTGAATTTTGCCCATGGTGACCTCTACATGATCGGATCCTTTGTCGGATTTTTAATCCTTTCCTTTCTCAGTGCCTTCATTGGTGACAGCTGGGTGGGTATTCTGGCCAGCATGTTCTTTAGTATGATTTGCGTTGGCCTTTTGGGAGTTATTATCCAGCGGGTGGCATACCAGCCTATGCTTTCTGCACCACGTTTATCTATACTAATAACTGCGCTTGCCGTATCAATGATACTGTCAAATTCGGTGATGGCCTTCACCGATGGTGAATACCTTGCTTTCAGTTCAGATCTTGGATACGAGGGTTTCGAATTTGGTAATGTATTCGTAACCTACACCCAGATAGTTCTGGTTGCTGCTGCTTCAATTCTGATGATCGCGCTATACATTTTCGTTCATAAAACTTTGTATGGCAAAGCGATGCGAGCAATTGCAATTGATCAGGATGCCTGTCGTCTCATGGGAATCAATGTGAACAGGATTATTGCTCTAACTTTTTTCATCGGTACATCTCTTGCGGCAGCAGCAGGGATTATGGCAGGAGCTTATTATGGTAGTATCCACTTTTTCATGGGTTTCGTCATTGGCTTAAAGGCTTTTACTGCTGCTGTAATTGGCGGTATCGGTTCAATTCCCGGTGCCATGCTCGGTGGACTCCTACTGGGATTGCTGGAATCTTTTGGAACCCAAATTCCTTTCATCGGTACAGAGTGGAAGGATGTCTTTTCTTTTGGAATTCTTATTCTCCTCTTGGTTTTCAAGCCTACAGGAATACTAGGAAAAACAGAAATTGAGAGGATGTGAAACATGGCAAATATTACCAATTCAACTTCAAACAGTGTACTTCAGCCGAACACTCCCGGCGGAATTGAAGGTTGGTTGAGACCTCAAAAAAATCGTATCATCGTCCTAGGTTTTCTTGCAGCCATTGCCATGCTTATACCTCTGGTGTCAAATAATTATGCCCTTGAAGTACTTACCAACGTATGGTTCTACGTGGTGCTTTGCCTGGGACTCAATATCGTTGTCGGTTATGCTGGCCTGCTTGATCTTGGTTATGCAGCTTTCTTTGCTGTCGGTGCCTATACCACGGGTATACTTACCTCACACTTTGGGGTCAATTTTTGGTTAACCATACCTGTGGCAGTAGTTTTCTCTACCTGTGCTGGTGTTATTATCGGTGGGCCAACCCTGCGCTTGCGCAGTGACTATTTGGCTATAGTAACCTTGGGCTTTGGTGAAATTGTCCGCATAGTTGCCAGAAATCTAGAAATTACAGGTGGGGCAAGCGGTCTCATTGGAATTGAACGGCCCTCAATTTTTGGTTTTGAGATTAGTCAAATTAGTCACTTTTATTATGTCTTTTTACTTCTTGCCATCGTCGCCTGTTTTGTAAGTTACCGACTCCAGCACTCGCGAATGGGACGAGCCTGGCAATATGTCCGTGAGGATGAAGATGCAGCAGAAGCCATGGGTATAAACAGGGTTGGGGTAAAACTTTATGCCTATGTCATCGGCGCTATATTTGGCGGCGTCGCCGGCTGTTTCTTTGCTGCTAAAATGACAGCAATATCACCTGAAACCTTTATGTTCCAGCAATCAGTTTTGATTCTGTTAGGTGTAGTTCTTGGTGGTATGGGGAAAATTCCCGGTGTAATTATCGGTGCTTTTGCCCTTGTACTTTTCCCAGAAGTTTTTCGAGATCTCGGCTCTGCACGAATCCTGGTATTCGCAATTGTCATGCTGATCATTATGCTTTACCGCCCAGAAGGAATCTGGCCAGCCAAAAAGTCGTAAATACCTGATCTAAAAACATATATGGAATAATCCCCATGGCTTTACTTCAAGTTGATAATCTTACTCTGAGTTTCGCAGGTCTCGATGTTATAAAGCAGCTCAGCTTTACAATTGAGAAAGGCAGTATTGCCAGCCTGATTGGACCAAATGGTGCGGGCAAGACCTCGGTGTTTAACTGCCTCACAGGTTTTTATAAGCCCAATAGCGGTGACATAATTTTTAATGGCGAATCAATTGTGCGCAAAAAGCCACATAAGATCACCCAAAAAGGTATGGCCAGAACATTCCAAAACCTCAGACTATTTAAAAGTATGACAGTTCTTGAGAATGTTATGTCCGGTATGCATTGCAGAAGCACTGCAGGTCCAATTGGGGCGATCCTCAAAACAAATTCCCAGCAAAGGGAAGAAATTGAAATCACAGAGTTCTGTGAAAAATGCCTGGATTTTGTTGGAATCCTTGAGGAAAAAGACAGAGTTTCCTCCAATCTCTCCTATGGTCATCAGCGTCGGGTGGAATGGGCAAGAGCTCTGGCAACCAAACCTGAAATTTTGTTATTAGATGAACCTGCTGCCGGTCTCAATTATGATGAGAAGCAACAACTTATTGAACTTATAAAACGCATCCAAACTGAACTTGGTATAACGATATTACTCATTGAACACGATATGGGCTTGGTCATGAAGGTCTCTGAAAAAATCACCGTTATCGATTATGGCCAGAAAATTGCCCAGGGCACCGCGGAAGAAGTACAAAATAATCCCAAGGTCATAGAAGCCTACTTAGGAAAAGAAGAGGATGAAATCGCATGAGTAAAAAAATTCTCGAAATTGAAAATTTAGAGACCCATTATGGCAAGATACATGCTTTGCGAGGCATATCCTTTTCCGTAGAAGCTGGCAAGATAGTGACACTTCTAGGAGCCAATGGAGCTGGTAAGAGTACCACTCTGCGAGCAATTTCAGGTCTTATTCGTTCGACTTCTGGCTCAATAACATATATGGGAGAAGACATTACCCGCAAACCCGCCCATGATATTGTTAAAATGGGACTCATTCATGTGCCTGAAGGGCGGAAGATCTTCAAAGGGATGACAATCACTGAAAATCTTGAGTTAGGCTCGTTTACTCTTGACGATGATAGTGAGAGGAAGCGACGCATGGATCATGTTTTTGAGATTTTCCCAGTTCTAGAAGAGAGAAAGAGTCGAGATTCTGCCTTTCTTTCTGGTGGTGAACAGCAAATGCTCGCAATGGGTCGCTCAATGATGACCAACCCAAAGCTCCTCCTTCTCGATGAACCCTCCATGGGACTTGCACCATTTATGGTGCAGGAAATCATGAAAATTATCGTTCGTTTGAACAAAGAAGGAGTCACCATTCTGCTGGTTGAACAGAACGCTAAAGTAGCCCTAAAACTTGCAGACCACGGTTATGTACTGGAGACTGGAGAAATTGTTATTGAGGGCGACGGTAAGACCCTGCAACAAGATGAGAGCATTGTCAAAGCATATCTTGGTGAATAATATGGTTGCTGCGGTACCATAGAATCTCTAGAACTTCTACTAGGACGGCCAATGCAAAGACAATCAAAGGCTTATTTGCTGACTATTCTGGCCGTAACCTTTTGGGGAACTGCAGCCTCAGCTTTCAAAATCGCTCTGCAGTATGTAAGTCCATTTATACTGCTGTTCTATTCCGCATTCTTTTCAACCCTGGCCTTGTTTCTTATAATCCTTTTTCAGGGCAAGCTCTCCGAGCTTAAACGGATTCCTCGCAGATCATGGCTCATGGCAGCCCTCCTGGGCTTTATCAATCCGTTCTTTTATTATATCGTTTTGTTCAAAGCCTATTCCCTCTTGCCTGGACAAATTGCCATGTCTTTGAATTATGGGTGGCCGCTAGCCCTAACTCTGCTTTCTGTGCCAATTCTACATCAATCACTATCTCGGGCACAACTACTTGCTATTGTTATCAGCTTTGCTGGAGCTGTAATAATAGCCACCAAGGGACAGCTCACCGCTTTTGATGAAATTAACTTAACTGGAGTTGGACTTGCTATAGGGTCAACTCTCATCTGGGCAGTGTTCTGGTTAGTTAATGCCCGTGAGCCACTTGATCCTGTACTCAAGCTGTTTCTCGGTTTCTGTTTTGGCATGGTCTACGCTGTTCTTTTTAGCCCTTTCTTTGGCGGTGTAGAAATTCCTCAGGCTATCGCTTTTATACCACTTATCTACATCGGACTATTTGAAATGGGAATAACCTTTGCGCTGTGGCTTACTGCTCTGCAATTAAGCAGCACTGCCGCGCGAGTGGGAAATCTCATCTACATTTCTCCATTTCTATCTCTGGTATTTTTGCGATTCATCATAGGTGAAGAAATTCACCTGGCAACATTTATTGGTTTATTTTTGATTGTTGGCTCAATCATCTATCAAGAAATACAAAGTCGATAAGGTGTACATTTGCTGAAATACCCTCTATTGCTTTGGGAAAATGGAGCATTAATGTCTCATCATCTGTCCTGGAGGGCAAAGG
>CAZWVC010000265.1:0-6125 GCA_964637245.1 uncultured Desulfocapsaceae bacterium | reverse complement strand
GAATTTTGCATTCACCAAACGAGTGGACTCTTTTTCTCTCACATTCTGCGCCCTCTGGGATTGGCAATTTTACCGAATCTTTCTCGTTATCAATAGTATGATGTATAATAATACGTCTACACTATTGATGCCTCACATCTCCGGTAAACTTACCAATTGCAAGATCTAGGTAGTACACTTCGAAGGAAAAAATATACACTTATGAGTTCCCATGATTCAACCGACGATTTTCATACAATCGTAACCCAAAATATCCCCCTAATAGATGTTCGTGCTTCTGTTGAATTTAGGGCAGGCGCATTTCCCGGCGCAGTTAACTTACCTGTGCTGGACGATGAGGACCGACATCAGGTGGGACTCTGCTATAAACAACATGGCAGGAAAGCTGCGTTTGATCTTGCCTATAAAAGGGTCAGTGGACCTATTAAAGAACAGCGGATCAAAGCCTGGCAAGAGTTCTTCCAGCAAAATTCGAATGCTGTTCTCTATTGTTTTCGTGGTGGCATGCGATCAAAAACGGCACAGCAGTGGTTAGCCGATCATACAGATATACAAATACAACGGCTGAACGGAGGGTATAAAGCGTTGCGTCGATATTTGATCGAATCTCTCAAGCCAGAAAACCTTTCTGGCAAACCTGTTATTCTGGGAGGGCGCACAGGTGTTGGAAAAACACAGCTGCTCCTTCAGCTTGATAACAGTATCGATCTTGAGATGCTGGCAAATCATCGAGGCTCTACATTTGGCAGGTATATCTCACCTCAACCCAGCCAGATCGATTTTGAAAACCGCTTGGCGTATGCACTTCTCCAGCACCAGGAAAAGGGGTATCAGTATATTATTCTCGAAGATGAGGGAAGCTATATCGGTGCGCGGTATATACCCCATGAACTGGCCCGCTATTTTAGACAAGATACTCTAGTTCTGCTGGAAAGCGATTTAGATCAACGTATAGAATTGACCTATAAAGAATATGTGATTGATGCGCAACAGCAATACATCGAGGAGTATGGCAACGAGACTGGACTTGCACAGTGGCTTGAATATATGGAATCTCGACTTCATCGAATTCGTAAACGATTGGGTGGCGTCAGGTTGAAAAAAGTGCAGGATTTTCTTGCTGAAGGCTACAGGTCACAGCTGGTGAACGGGAACCCAACTCTTCACAAAGATTGGATCAAACTCCTTCTGTCTGAGTATTATGATCCGATGTATGATTATCAAATTGAAAAGAGCGGCAGAAAAATAGCCTTTAAAGGTGGTTTTGCTCAGGTCCTGGAATATTTAAAATCACTTGAAAAAAACCCCTTAAGTATTGATATTATTTAATATGGGTGAATATGAAAGATAATACAACCTATGATTTCGTAATAATTGGCGGCGGTATCGTTGGCATCTCCACAGCATGGCAACTCAAGCAGCGGTTTCCGCAAAAGAAAATTGTGCTGCTGGAAAAAGAGTCAACCTATTCAGCACACCAGACCGGCCATAACAGTGGTGTCATACATGCAGGAGTGTATTATGCACCAGGGAGTTTGAAGGCGAAGTTCTGTAGAGAAGGTGCCCAAACTACCGTTTCCTTTTGCCAGAAGCACAATATCCCATATGACCGGTGCGGTAAACTTTTGGTGGCGACGTCTGAACTTGAGGTTGAACGTATGCATGCTCTTTTCGAGCGATGCAGGCAAAATGATATAGAGGTTGAAGCACTCACGGCTGACCAGCTAAAAGAGCGCGAGCCCAATATTATCGGGCATGGTGCTATTTTTGTAAAAGACACGGCAATTGTCAATTACACTCGGGTTGCCAAGCATATGCTCAATGAGTTCCTTGAAATTGGTGGGGAAGCGCGTGCCAACCACCAGGTGACCAGGCTCCGGGAATCATATGACAAGGTTATCGTGAATATCGAATCAGACGGAATAAGTGAACAGATTACCACGGATTTCCTGGTTTCTTGTGCCGGTTTGATGGCCGATCGTATTGTCAAGATGATGGGTATTCAAGCGGGTTTTCGTATCATCCCCTACCGGGGAGAATACTATCGGCTGCGCGCAGAACATAACAGTATTGTAAAACACCTGATCTACCCAATACCCGACCCGGCATTGCCATTTTTAGGTGTGCATCTGACGCGGATGATAGATGGTTCGGTAACAGTCGGCCCCAATGCGGTGCAGGGCTGGAAACGAGAGGGGTACGGAAAGATCAATGTTGATTTCAGAGATATTTGGGATATGCTTTCTTATCCGGGGTTCTGGAAAGTATCGGCCGCTCATTTTCGTGCTGGTGTACAGGAGACCATCAACTCTTTGTGGAAACCGGGCTATTTGAAAGAAGTGCAGAAGTATTGCCCTCAACTACAGCTTGCAGATCTAGAACCATATCCAGCTGGAATAAGGGCTCAGGCGGTGATGGATGATGGCTCATTGGTGCATGACTTTCTATTTGCAAATAGTAAGCGTAGCCTGCATGTGTGTAATGCGCCTTCACCTGCTGCCACATCGGCCATTCCCATCGGTGGCTACATTTGTGACAAGCTCAACGAACACCTGCAATGATTGACTTTCTCGCCCGAGGATTAAACGGGCTAAATGCGCAACCCATGCCCGTTTAAATGCAGCCACCTTCTTGTGGAGTGCCAGTCGGGTATTATTGCTTCCACATGCTGCCAATAACTCTTGGAATGAATAGGTTCATTTCGTTACTGGATTATCCTCCAGGAAGGTGAGAGCATCACCAACAAAACCGAAGCCATATTTTTTCAGCAGTGTCTCGTTCAGTTCCAGCAGAATAATCTGTTTGGAGAGTAATAAGGACTCCCAATCAAGGTTGCGTTGATTGATGCTACCCCGATCATAACGTTCATGGTTCATGGCATAGCCAGGAATATCCTCTTCGGGATAGTCGTAATGTCGTTTGTAATAATAGAGCAGATCAATCTTCTTCATTGTCCGAGACTGATTAAATGAATCTGCAAGGGTAAACGAAAAGCTATCACCCACAATGAGGACACTAGCTCTTTTCTCCACTGGTTGATAATTTATCTCTACCTCCGGATATGGTACGAGGTCATCCAGCGGTGCAAAGCGGTAAAGATTGAGTAAGACAGCAAGGTCTTTGTCAGTCCTAATTGGCATTCGCCAGGTGACATCTTTAAGACCTGGAGCTGAAACCTGTGGCTGGCTAAGGGTTCCCAACTGCTCTAATAGGTGCTGCACAAAGAGGAAACTACCATAATAGCTCCAGTGTGTCCCTCCCCTGGTAAACAGATACGGTTCAGAATCTCCAAGGTCGGAGAAAAATGCATGCCCATCCACCAACCGAATATCTGTTTTCTGCAACTCTGCCAGCATCTGCTCGTAACCGTTTTGCTGGATCTTTTCTTTTCTTTTATGCTTTACCTCATCTGGTAAGAACTGGGGTACAATTTCTGCTTTACTTGGGCTGATGATAAAAGCAAAGATGATACCCCTCTCATCCAGTTTATGCTGGAGTTCCTGGACTCGCTTGACAAAATAGGCAATGTTTTTTGCATGTAGACGAGTTTGATTGACGTAATGGCCAACATAAACAGATTCATAGAGCCAATCATTCTTACCAAGTACAATTGGGGTGCCCCTTGTACCAGTTATCCGCCCGAACAAAGAGAAATTAATCTGATTATTCGTCTTTATTAACATCCCCCGAAAACCTAATTTAGCGGCAAAATACTTTTCTCTTTGCCGGGCAAATGAACCATCCAGCCAAGAATTGAAAGTGAATTTAGGTTTTTCTAACCTAACCTCCTTACCATAAAGATTCTGCACAGGCAGAATCTGGAGTCGCCGCTGGATAAACGGTAGTGAAAGCGTAAAAACCACCAGAAAAATACACATTCTTTTTAAGGTCGCAGTATTAAAAAATGTGTGTTCGCTCATTCTCAAAACCTAAAATAGATAAAAGGATTGAAATCGCTGGTCACCAGCAGCATCATTGACAAGGACAGAAAAGCTATAGTCAGTGCTGTTTTACCAAGTAAGCTATATAGGCTGCTGCCCTCATTCACTGAAGTTTGCGCATAGCCCTTGCCTTCGGCCGAAAAAGCAGGGGAAAAACTGTAAACGACGGCGATACAGATTGCCCCAATAGTTTGCGGAGTAAATTCCTGGGACAGTATCGAATTCCCGCTCCAGCCATGGGCACCAGTCATCTGACTCAGGTACTGAATTGCAGAACCAATATTTTCAGCCCGGAAGAACACCCAGCCAATAAGGACAAGGACAAAGGTAGCTGGAAGTGAGAAAAAGGAAGGTATGACTTGTTTTACTCGCCCAGAGATTTTATCCAATGAAAGAAGTAACCCATGATACATGCCCCAGATGACAAAGCTCCAGGTAGCCCCATGCCAGAACCCTGTTACCAGAAAAACGGTCCAAAGATTTACAACTCGCCTGCCACGTCCAACCTGGTTCCCTCCCAGAGGGATGTAGAGGTATTCACGCATCCAGTTTGAAAGAGAGATGTGCCACCTCCTCCAAAACTCGGTAATATTTTTTGAAATATACGGGTGGTTGAAATTCTCAAGAAAACGGAACCCAAACATCAAGCCCAGCCCAATTGCCATATCAGAATATCCTGAAAAATCAAAATATATTTGAAATGTATAACAGGCTGCCCCCAGCCAAGCGTCTGCTCCTGACATGCCGGACGCACTACCATCAAAGGCCAGGTCAGCTATTCTTCCCATTTCATTTGCAATAAAAACCTTCTTCGCTAACCCCAGGGCAAAGCGCCACATCCCTTGCAGTATCTTCTCACTGCTGTGATTGCGTTCTGCAAGCTGGTCTGCGATATCGTGATACCTGACAATAGGACCTGCAATGAGTTGGGGAAAAAGAAGTACATATAGCAAGTAATGCCAGTATGATTTCGCACTAGGTGTTACTCCACGATACACATCAATGAGGTAACTCATTTTCTGGAAGGTAAAGAATGAGATGCCAATTGGCAGAGCAACATAGACCCAATTACCAGGTTCTCCACCGAAATATTTGAGCAGGTGAGAAAACTGCTCAACGAAGAAATTCATGTACTTAAAGTAGAGAAGCAGTGAGAGGTTCACTGCCAACGCGAGGACTAAATAACCGTTCCTTCTGTTCTTGTTAGCTTTTTTAGGCGAAATCCTTCTGCTCAAAACATAGTCGGACAACGCCGATATCACTACCACAAAAACAAACTTCGGTGCTCCCCAGCTGTAAAAGAAGAGACTGGCACAAAGCAAGACGATATTCCTTTTCCTGGATGGCGCTAGATAATAGGCTATGAAAGTTAGTGGAAGGAAGAAGCAGAGAAAAAAAAGAGAGCTGAATACCACTTTGGCTTACCCCATCGTCTGAACCTGGCAATGTAAAACTTCACACGGAGAGGACTGCAGTGACTTCCGGAAAAGAGTTCCTTTCATCTACAAGAGTCAGCATCCCCTTAAATTAAATTATAATGAATTGATCCTCAATCGCAGAAGTTACCATACCAGCCAATGACTGATCAAGGACCAGCAGCCGAATGTAACATCTGTTCAACATTTACCCCAGATTTGTCTATTCAGTTAAAGCTTTGGCTCCAGTGACCAAGCAAAGTATTCTGAATTACACCTTCAGTAAAAAGTAAATGAGAGATGCAGAGACAGAAAAATCGACTTACCGTCACCATCAAACTACACATAAGAACAAGCTTAAAATATCTAGAGAAAATGCATCATGAAAATGAATACGAGAGAGATTCCATGTTTAATGTTCATAAGATGAGCCTTTTGCAAAAGTAGGATTTTTGTTCAAAATCAAGGCATGAGGAGAAATATAACCACAGGTATATAGTTAATATTCCGAGGATTATATTTTTCATCATAACGCAGAGTTTGGGCTAAAATGCAGTTTTGCAAGTGGCTCAGATAAATATCAATATGTCACACATGATTCTTTTAACTTTTATAGGCTGTGAAAGATGATGGCTCAAAGATGCATGACTTTCTTTTTACAAATAGCAAGTTCAGCCTGCATGTGTGTAAAGCGCCTTCACCTGCTGCCACACTGGCCATTCCCATCGGTGGCTACATTTGTGACAAGCTCAACGAACACCTGCAATGA
>CAZWVC010000264.1:0-6128 GCA_964637245.1 uncultured Desulfocapsaceae bacterium | reverse complement strand
GCAATGTGACTACGATACCAGAATAGTGAAATATACTCAACATCGTCGGTTTTCCGATTCAGTTTTTTAACAATGAAAACCTGAGGAATAACCAACAGAGACTATATTCAGTTGACACCTGTGTTTGGTGGAAGTATATGGCTTAACACAATTCAACTACCCATAATCCTATTATGCAGCTAATTACCTATTTCAGTCTTGTACTTACCATGTTTCTCTGGGGTGGCACTTTTATCGCCGGGCGACTTCTGGCAGAGACGGTTTCACCAGTAAACTCAGCCTTTATTCGTTTTGGTATTGCCACGATAGCCCTTTTTGCCCTAACTCTTCTGGCTGATGGTAAAATTATTCTACCACCGCGTAAAAAATGGCTGTCACTGCTTCTTTTGGGGCTCACCGGCGTGTTCAGCTATAACGTTCTCTTTTTCAGCGGCCTCCAACACATCAGCGCTGGCCGGGCTTCACTAATTATTGCCCTGAACCCTTTGGTCATAAGTGTTTTCGCTTTTTTCTTCCTTAAAGAATCTTTGAATTACAAGCAATTTGCAGGCATAATATTGTCACTTTGCGGCGCTATTATAGTTATAAGCAATGGCCACCCAGGTGAGATTCTCACCTCTAGCTTTGGTCCTGGAGAATTGGCATTGCTTGGTTGTGTGCTCAGCTGGTCGGCCTATAGCCTGATAGGCAGGACTGTTCTTACGGTTTTATCTCCACTGGCCTCAGTTTTTTATTCATCACTCATCGGATCACTATTGCTTTTTCTGCCAGCCTCAGCAAACAACCTTTTTGAGATATTCGGTTCAATTGATGCATTGAGCTGGCTTAGCCTCATTTATCTTGGGTTTTTTGGCACAGCCCTGGGCTTTTCTATGTATTATCGCTCTATAAAAAACATTGGTGCTACCCGGTCCGGTATTTTCATCAATCTAGTACCGCTTTTCTCCATAATATTATCATGGTTATTGTTAGGTGAGACAATAAAACCAATTGTGATTGGAGGTGGACTTGTTTTGCTCAGTGGCGTGACAATAACCAACTATTGTAGAAACAGATAGTCGCAATTATTATTTAGTTTTCGTTGGAAAACTAACCTGAATATTTCATGAGTTGAGGTGGGTTGCTAGTCAAGGAGTTGTATGATTTTCTATACTAATGTATGAAAATCATACAGGCGACGTGGGATAGTGGGCCGCATCGACTCACCCGAAGGGTGAAAAACTTTCAAAAAACAACAATCTTCAAATGTACAAATTGTACCAAAAAATTAAGAGTTTATTTCAAGTATAATTACTCTAAAATACTACCTATATTTACTTTATAAAATTTTTTTCATAAAATATTCAGGCTAAGGGTTTTTAGTCTTTAAAAACTACAATTTGAAAGAATAGGAATTGAGAATGAGAGGGGTAATTCAACGGGTCAGCAGTGCATCCGTTACTGTCGAAGGCAACATAACCGGGAAAATAAACAATGGATTACTCGTCCTGTTGGGCATACAAAAGAGTGACGGTGAGTCGGAAATAGACTGGATGGTCGACAAAATCGGAAATCTGCGTATCTTTGAAGATGACAATGGCAAAATGAATCTTTCACTTTTTGATATCAAAGGGGAAATGCTTATCGTTTCGCAATTCACCATTTACGGCGATTGCCGTAAAGGCAGAAGGCCAGGTTACTCCGCCGCTGCACCACCCGAAATAGCAGAACCGATTTATCAGAAATTCATAGAGAAAACTCAGCAAACCGGGATTACTACGGCAACTGGTGTTTTTGGTGCAATGATGGATGTTGAACTGGTAAACCATGGACCGGTAACTCTGTTACTGGATTCTGATAAAGTATTTTAACCCACTATACTCTGGAAAAAATATGACCTATACAGTTGGACAAAATTACCACGGCTTTACCTTAAAGGCATATCAACATATTGATGAAATCCACGCCCATGTTTATCTCTTCGAACATGATTTTCTGAATTGCCCGCTTATGGCGATAAAGAATAGCGATACCAATAAGACCTTCACTGTTGCGTTCAATACAATTCCAACAGATTCTACCGGAGTTGCCCATATACTTGAACATTCTGTGTTGATGGGCTCAAAGAAATATCCAATTAAGGATGTTTTTGGCGAATTGAACAAAGGGGGGCTTACAACTTTCCTCAATGCCATGACCGGCTCTGATATCACTTACTACCCGTTTGCAACGCGAAATTTGAAAGAATATTTCAATATTATGGATGTATATTGTGATGTTGTCTTTCACCCTCTACTGGAAAAATCAACCTTTGAACAAGAAGGTTGGCATTACCACAAGGAATTGCCAGAAACTGAACTTCAATATCAAGGTGTTGTTTTCAATGAGATGAAAGGCGCCTTTTCAGATCCAATTCGTCTGATTTTTCACCACATCTTTGGCGGTTTGATGCCAGGATCGACCTATGCCCACGAGTCTGGCGGTGACCCCCAGAATATTCCTGATCTCACCTATGAGGGTTTCTGCGAATTTCACAATCGCCACTATCACCCCTCTAATGGAACCTTTTTTGTCTATGGTAATGCTGATCTAGATGCAGAACTTTCCTTTCTGCAAAATAAATTCCTGCAACATTTCAATCAAAGAGAAGAAAGGCGCACTATCACTGAAGGTGGGCTGACAAAAGAATTGACTTTCATCGAGGACAGCTACGGGGTTGAGTCTGACGATATCAAGGATAAAACCTTTCTGGCAGTTGGGACAACGGTTTCAACCGTGCAGAATCGCGAACAGAGTGCAGCTTTTCAGATCATTGCCAATATATTGTTCAATTCTGATGGATCTCCTCTGAAAAATGCAATAATATCAAGTGGATTATGTAAAGATTTCGGTGGGTTTTATCTTTCATCCTCCTGCTTTCGTACCATCATGATCAGCTATTTGGTGGGCAGCGAACACAATAAACGAGATGAATTCCTTGAGCTTTACAAGCAAACCTTGCAGGAAATGGTTAAACAAGGACTTGATCGCGATCTGGTTATATCTGAACTGAACAAATATGAATTCTCGTCCCGCGAGGACGCTTCTAAATCACAACGAGGCTTGGATCTGATTGGTAAGGCTATGTCAGCTTTTAAATATGATACCAATCCCTTCGACAATCTCGTCAACGAAGAACTAATTCACAACGTTCGCCGTAAAGCTTTGGAGGAAAACTTTTTTGAGGAACTTATTGGGCAATATCTGCTAGATAACCCATCAACGGTGGTGGTAACCTTAAAACCTGATCCGCTGAAAGGCCAGCAAACCCAAGAAAAGGAAAAAACACGGTTGATTGAGTACGGGGAAACACTCTCGCCCACCGCAGAGAAGCAGCTCATTGAACGAACTCAAGAGTTGATGAATATGCAGCTCACTCCCAATGACAGCGAGACCCTGGAATTACTGCCTCGTCTTAATATTGCTGACCTGCCTGCATCGGTGGATTTTCATACCGTAGAGCCCACCGAGATGTTTGGTAAAGAAGTATTAGTAAGCAACCTGATGACGAACCGGATCAGCTACCTCGATGTTGGTTTTGATTTTTCTGCTGTACCAGCGCAACTACTGCCATATTTAGACCTCTTCGGTACAATTGTAACCGAAATAGGCACAGAGAAGATGAACTATATGCAGTTTGCCAAAGAGATTGCCACAGCCACCGGAAATTTCAACCATTCTGTAAACACCTATATGCGTAAGGGTAACCCCGAGATTATGCGGCCCATTTTTTGGCTGCATGCCAAGTGTCTGCCTGCTTATCTGGAAAAAACACTCGAGCTTATTACAACTGTTCTCAGCGAATTATCCCTACATGACCGCAGCAGAATTCGTGAAATTGTGAACCGTGAATATGCCTGGGCTGAGCATGCTGCCCAAAGTGAAGGCTATAATCTCCCAGCAACCAGGGTTTTCGCCCACTTAAGTAAGGCTGGCTATTACAATGAACTGATCAACGGGATCACCTCTTATCAGGTGCTCAAACAATTAGCCAATGAGTACGATTCTCTGGAGGAAAAGTTCCTGGCAAACCTGAAAGAACTCTCTGTATTGCTGTTTAACCGCAACAATCTCATCCTTGGAATTACTGGAGAAGAACAGGAAATCACAACGTTTTCTAACAATGCCTCAGCTATACATGATGTGCTATCGGATAGTGTTGTCACCCCGGCAATCATTGAAACTGCAGATATGCCGCAACACGAAGCTTTTATTACATCGGCAGAGGTAGTCTTTGCAGTGCAAGGAGGCAGCCTGCTTCCGACAGGTAAAGGCTACAATGGCCACTTTGAGGTGCTGAAAACCTATCTTTCTCGAGATTACCTGTGGAATAGTGTACGACAGATGGGTGGAGCGTATGGATGTTTTATCCAATTTAGTAATATCACTGGTAATATTGCAATTGTGAGTTATCGCGATCCCCAGGTTAGAAAAACCTATGAAGCATATAGCAAAATTCCCCAGGTAGTTGCCGAACTGGATATCACCGACAAGGTTTTGCAACAGTTGGTCATCGGTACCTATGGCAATTTTGATCCGCACCAGAGTCCATCGGTAAAAGCTGCTGCGGCAAGAAATGAATACTATACCGGCATTACTCCTGAATTTAAACAGCAGCGCTTGCAGGAGATAACTTCAACCACAGTTGAGGATCTCAAGACATTTGCTCCGGCATTCTCAGAAATGAATTCAGCGTCACACAGATCAATTATAGGCAACCGCACGAAAATTGAAAAAGACGGTGACCTCTTTGACACAATATCTGAGCTGTAAAAAGGCTAGCCGGTTATTTCACGAGTCCAGGAAATATGTGAAAATGAACAATGGGTTCTAAATCTGTGTAGTTTTTTGTTTTGAGGCATCCTTGCCGTTTATTTTAGATTTGAGGGCCTGGTAGAGTTCAGCTGTTTTGGCTTTGGTCTTTTGCCACAGCGATTGCGATTCTTTCTTGGTAACTTCAGCTATATCTTTGCTGGTCTCTTTTGTATCCTGCCAGGCTTTGGAACTGGATTTTTTGGTTTTATCCCAAACTTCCTGGGCACCTTTTGATGTTTTCTGATACGTCTTCTTGGTGGCGTCACTAACTGCCGAAGCAGCTTCAGAAACTTCCTTGCCGACCTTATCCCAACCCTCACTTTTCTCTTCGGCATACACTGCACCGGTAATACAATAAAAAGCCACGGTTAGCGCACTTATGTATATAATTTTTTTAAAAAATCTCATCGTCAACCTCACTTTTGTTCCTGCAAACTCATAAAATCAAGTATTTGAAAGAGAACCTCACGGCACTCTTGGTCATTTTCTACCCCTAACATAAGCTCTTTTTCGTTCTGAATCCATTCTCCCTCCACCAACTCAGATCGGCAGTTATCTATCAACAGGGGAAGTTCAGTTTTGCCTATTTCCAAATGAAACTGCAAGCCAATAAAGCGCTTATTGCAAATAAAGCCTTGATTGGTACACGCTTCTGATCTCCACAAATGCCATGCACCAGAAGGGAGTGAGAATGTCTCTCCATGCCAGTGTAATACCAATTGGGACGGTGGCAATATGTTCGCCAATTCCTGTTCTGCACCCAAACATCTCTCCACGGGAAACCAGCCGATCTCTTTAACTTGATGTGGTCTTACCTCGCCTCCCAAAGCATTCGCCAAGAGCTGAGCGCCCAGACAAATCCCGACTATAGGGATATCATTTTCAATACACCTGCAAATAAAATGCTTTTCCTCAACCAGCCAGGGATGTTGATCTTCATCATGAATGCTCATTGGGCCTCCCATAATGATGAGCATATCGAAATTCAGTTTCCCAGGCAGGAGATCTCCATTCCAAAAACGTGTACAGCTCAGCGAGTGATCATTTTCCTTTGCCCAGGTGGAAATCATACCCAGCCCTTCAAATTTAACGTGCTGAAGCCAATGGATATTCATGTTAGTGGATTTAATTTTTTCGTTATTAATAAGAATTTTTTACACTCAAGACAACGAACATCATGGGTACACAATGTGTCAATTGATTAGAATTACGAGGTGATTTACTAAAGGCGGGTTTGATCGCATCTCGCGACAGAGTCAGCGAATTGGCGGAGCAAAGATAATGCCGCCATTATT
>CAZWVC010000263.1:0-6148 GCA_964637245.1 uncultured Desulfocapsaceae bacterium | reverse complement strand
GAAAATCATACAGGCGACGTGGAGATAAGCGAACGCAGTGAGACTTCGATAGTGGCCCGCATCGACTCACCCGAAGGGTGAAAAACTTTCAAAAAATAACAATCATCAAAAGTACAAACTGTACCAAAAAATTAAGGGTTGATTTCAAGTATAATTACTCTAAACTACTACCTATATTTACCTTTAAAAAAGTTTTTCATGACATATTCAGGTTAGCACCCTTCGGGATTGATAATTTTACCGAATCTTCTTCGTTATCAATAGTTTGAAATATAATCATACGTCTACACTATTGATGCCTCACATCTCCGCAAACTTACCAATTACAAAATTTAGGTTATACATTGAGCCACTTGCAAAACTGCATTTTAGCCCAAACTCTGCGTTATGATGAAAAATATAATCCTCGGAATATTAACTATATACCTGTGGTTATATTTCTCCTCATGCCTTGATTTTGAACAAAAATCCTACTTTTGCAAAAGGCTCCATTTTTTAAATTTTAAGGGGAATATTTTTTATCCAACAGGTCAATTGAAACGTTAAAGATTTGCAGCAAAAACATACTGAAAATTGTTATAAAATGACGAGTTAATATTTTGTTATTATTTAAGAAAAAGGAGTAGAATGAATCAGGAGAGTGGTATCATTCTGTTCATCAAATGGTGTTCGATCGTAATCACCAAAACATTGCAAAAGGTTAAAACCATTTTTTACTAATAAGTTCTTCCAGGTTTTTATCTTTGGTACATATAGGGTCAAGGTGTGCTCTAAGTCCCGTTGAGGTTTTTTGGTGACAAAAGGCCTGTCTCGATATCTCTCTACAAGTGTTAACCTTCCATCAGGGGCAGAGTAGCTTTTTATGCTTTCCTTGATGAGTGTGTCACCATTTTTTTGCTCAAGGATGGAAAATTGAAAGAGTTTTTCTCCTGCTGATTGAATCAGGCTTTTATTGGGATGAAATACCTGAAAAAGCAGGTGTCCATCTTTTTTCAAATGCAGTTTACATAACTGGAGACATTTTTCTGTCAGGCTCTGCGAGTTAAGTAGATTCAGAGTATTGTAGGGAATTAGTATACAATCAAAGACAATGTCGAGATTAAAATCAGCCATATCCCCTAGCAAATAGGTAATATTTCCAGAAGTATCATGCTGAACTCTTTTGATCATTTCAGCTGATAGATCAATTCCGGTTACATGAGTACACTTTTTTGCGAGCAGCCTGGTCAAGCGCCCGCTGCCACAACCTAGCTCGAGCGCGGTGGTGCTGTTAGAGAGAAAATGACTATAGAAAGAGGCGTCTTCGCTAAAAGAACCCATCTCAAGATCATAAAATTCACAATAATCTTCTGCTGATAGAGGTGAAAAAACTAAGCGTGGTTCGTCTGCATATTCCATGGAGGTCAAATTTTTATCAATAGCAGCCCGGATATTTCACGATTAAATTTGCCACTTCCACTTGGAATATCTGATAAATTTCAGGTTTGCACAAGTGAAACTTTCTCCGGGGTTTCAGAATAGCATTGCAGGTGAATTATCCAATACGGTAAAGCTTTTTCTGTTATCTCCTGCTGAATGGTGTCCGAAACCCAATGACTGTCTTCATGAAGATTGTAGAAGGTTGAATCGATACCGATAAAGCCGTCGAGAAAATGGGTTATAATATGTAGTAGTTTACTGGGGTAGCCACATTCAACCGTATGCAGATCTTTAATGGACTTGAATCCGGTTTTTTCGAGTTCAGTTATAAATTTACTCAGAGTTTTACGATTTACTGCAATATTCTCGTGGAGAATTTGGCTAAAGCGCTCATCTTCGGAAAAGTGGCTCTTTTCTCGATCTATATCGATTTTATCGTACTGGACGAGCATAGTAGAGGCAAAAAACTCTTCAACCTGGGCGCAGGCATTTTCGAATGTGTTTGCGGTCACCAGCATATTATGGCAGGTAATGGGTTGCATAGGAGTGTATTAATGCGTCGGTAATTGCTTGAACTCTACCGGCAGCAAAGTTACTCCCGGCAGAGTCAGGCAAATTATGCGGCTTCTTTGAGTTTTTTTCCTACCACTCGGCCAAGTTCAACACATCTGGCCAGGTCTTCTTCCTGGGGAACATACTTTACTCTAAAACCAGGATCAACAATATCAAATTTCATTTCTTCCATTGCTTTGTTCAGCAGCTTGACTGATTCACCAGACCAGCCGAAAGAACCAAATGCCGCACCAACCTTATTGGCTGGGCGAAGACCACTCATATACATTAGAAAACCAGCCATGCGCGGCAATAAGCCATTATTAAGGGTCGAACAACCGAGCACAATTGCACTGGCATTTAATACCTCACGCATAACATCGCTGCGGTGGGTATATTTTAAGTTGATCAATTTTACCGAGATTTCTTCATCCTGTAAACCTGCTACAATATCTTTGGCCATCCTCTCGGTTGACTTCCACATAGTATCGTAGATTACCAAGGCGTTTCCATCACCACGGTTATTGCTCCATTTATCGTAGGATTCCAGGGCTAGACCTGGGTTTCCACGCCAAATAACTCCATGATCAGGGGCAATCATGTCAATTTCAAGGCCACTTTCCTGTACTGAAGTGATGAGTTTCTTTACTTTTGGTGAATAGAGGGTGAGTATGTTGGCGTAGTATTTTGTTAGCTCTTCCAACAGGATCGCCTGATCAACCTCATCGTCAAATCTTTCACTCGTTGCCAGGTGTTGGCCAAAGGCATCACTTGAGAAAAGAATCTTATCTTCTTTCAAATAGGTGAACATTGAATCAGGCCAATGAAGCATCCTGGTTTCCATAAAGGAAAGAGTTTTTTGGCCGATGCTGATATCTTCACCAGGCACGACAATCTCATAAGGCCAGTCAGGTTGGTGAAAGTGCTCGATTAGTGCTTTATGACCCATTTTAGAGCAGATAATTTTTTCAGGTTTCACCAGATCAACTAGTTCCGGAAGGTTGCCGGAGTGGTCCATCTCAACATGATTTATGACGATGTAATCTATCTTTTCTGGGTCGACAACAGCCTTGAGTCTGTTTAGAAAATCATCCTTGAGTGAATATTTAACCGTATCAACAAGGGTTATTTTTTCGTCCATTATGAGAAAGGAATTATAGGTGGTTCCTCGGTTGGTTGAATAGCCATGAAAATCACGGACATCCCAGTCTATTGCTCCTACCCAGTATATATTGTCTTTAATTTTGACCGAATTCAATTTTTTAACCTCCGCTAAAAGTTCTTCTATTTTATTTTTATTGCACTCCGTTGTTCTTGATTGGTTGGGTTGCAGATGAAACAACGAGCACGTTATAATTTCACACTAAGAGCCTGTCGATGAAAACTCTTTTTCCAAATCTCTGCGGTATTTTCAAAAAATCAATGCTCGCAATATCGACTATTTGGCTGTGCTTGATTTTCCGCAAATGCCTTAATCTTAAAGAAAATAGCAATTCTCCGACACACTCATAGTTGGCTAAGGTAATAATTATATAAATTGCCAGCAATTCATTTTTTTCTGATTATAGCTTTATTGTCATTGGACGAGTTTGTTTAACCTGTCTTTATATAAGTTAATGAGAATGAATATTATTTGCAATAGTCAATATTGTCAACTTTGTTCTTATTATTATGGTGTAAGGGGTCGTTAATATATCAATTTTAAATTTTGAATGTAATCATTTTTCTTTATCTTTATAATGTCAAAGAAACGTCCTGTGGTTGATATAGGTCGATGTACCTTGTGCATGGGGTGCCTGGAAGAAGCTCCCGAAGTTTTCCGATATAACTCAACCCTTAACTTCATTGAAGTCATCGACCTAAAACAATATCCAGAAAAAAAAGTAGATGAAGCAATCAAAAACTGTCCCGTGGACTGTATTGAATGGGATAATGAGGAGTAAATAGAGCCGCTTGCAAAATGGTCTTCTCGGTATCTACGTTTACCGGTCCATATGCTAGGTTTTGCTCAAAATTTTATCCTCTGAGATAAGCACCCTTAACTACTGGGTATAAACTTCGACTTCGATATCATATATATGCACCCCAAGGGCACTTCTGTTAGGGCGCCTGCGGTAAAATTTTTTCGCATGCCTTGATTATGAACGAAAATACTCATTTTGCAAAAGACTCAATAGAGCATTGCTCTGGAAAAAGTTGCTGTACTTTAAATGTGTTTTTTGGAATAGAATTCTTTGGGTGGATATCTTACTGCATAAAAAAGAGGAGGATGTGTGAAAACTAATATGGTCAAAAAAATCGCTTTAATCGTGGTTGGTCTTATACTTGTTGCTCTTTTTATAATATTTGACCTTGAAAGATATCTCTCGCTTAGTTACATCAAAGATTCACAGGCCAGTCTCCAACAGTTTTATCAGAGTAATCCAGTCGGTGTTGTTGCTGCCTATATTCTGATTTATGTTGTGGTAACAGCGCTTTCACTACCTGGTGCTGTTGTACTTACATTGGCGGGTGGTGCACTGTTTGGCCTATTAACCGGGACCATAGCCGTATCTATAGCTTCGACAACTGGGGCAACCCTAGCCTGTTTGGTTTCTCGGTTTATTCTGCGTGATTGGGTGCAGAATAAGTTTGGCGACAAGCTTACAGCCATAAACAATGGAATAGAGAAAGAGGGGGGGTTCTACCTTTTTAGCGTGCGTCTGATCCCGATTTTTCCTTTTTTTGTTATCAATCTGGTGATGGGCTTGACAACCATGCCGCTTCGCACATTCTTCTGGGTTTCCCAGCTTGGAATGTTACCGGGAACCCTGGTATTTGTTAATGCTGGTAAAGAGCTTGGCCAGATAGAGTCTGCTGCTGGGATACTCTCACCCTCACTGATCTTATCATTTGTAATCTTGGGTATTTTTCCAATTACAGTGAAAAAAATAATGGAAATAGTACGGCGAAAGTTTGTATCAAAAGAAAACAGTGGGGCTCAGGAAAGTTGAGCCCAGCTTTACTTCTGATATTTGCGGTTATTGGTGTTTGGGGTGAAAAAGAAGCAAGATACAAGAGGATGGCTTTTAGTAGAATAAAACTGAGTTGAAAGGTAGTTTAACGGAAAAATATTTACAATTGGAGAAGGGCAAATGAAAGTTTACTCTGAGTTGAGAAAACCTTTGATATATATCCTGGTTAATATGTTCGCCGTTATTTTTACAGTTATTTCTGCTTCCTCTAGCGTTTCTGCAAGCATTCATGCTGTCTGGGGTGAGCTTTTGGGAAAACATGTCGAAGGTGGCATGGTGAATTATTCTGCCTTTAAAGCAGATGAGAATAAACTTGATGGTTACCTCAAGACTCTTAATGATACCGATCCAGCTAGTTTGGCCAAAAACGATCAGTTAGCATTTTATATGAATGCCTATAATGCCTATACAGTGAAGCTTATACTCAAAAATTTTTCAGATGGAAAACCAGTTTCTTCGATTAAAGATCTGGGAGGGTTCTTTAGCGGTCCATGGAAAATCAAATTTGTCGAAATTGGGGGAAAAACCTATACACTTGATAATATTGAGCATGATATTATTCGTCCTCGTTTTAACGAACCAAGAATACATTTTGCCATAAATTGCGCTGCAAAAAGCTGTCCACCACTGGTCTCAGCAGCATATGAAGGTGATATTATTGAACAGCAGCTTGATGAAAATACTGTAGCATTTATAAATGATCCACAGTCAAATTACCTGAAAGACACCGCGCTTTATGTTAGCAAAATATTTAGCTGGTTTTCTGAAGACTTTACGGATGGTACCGCAAATTTCGTGAAAAAATATGCCAGAGATGAGTTAAAAAGCCAACTTGATCAGCTTAGTGACCCTATAGCTGTTAAACATCTTGATTATGACTGGTCTTTAAACGGTCAATAGTAACAAGATTGAATTCAGCATAGTGAACATCGCTTCAAGTTATAGAAACTATTCACAATCACCCTCTCTACACCTAGAATGACAGATACACCCATCAAAATTTATACAGATGGATCCTGTAGTCCCAATCCCGGACCTGGTGGGTGGGCTGCCATTTTAATCTTTGAGGATGGTAATAAGATTATTGAAATTTCCGGGGGCGAAGCCCAAACGACGAATAATCGAATGGAACTTTCAGCTGCTCTCAAGGCCTTGGAAAAGCT
>CAZWVC010000262.1:0-6209 GCA_964637245.1 uncultured Desulfocapsaceae bacterium | reverse complement strand
TGGAGATTTCCCTGCAGCTGCCGGGCTAGATCGGCAAGACGCAAACCTGCCAGGTTAGTCTCCTCTTCATTGGCTTTGAACCACACTTTCGGTTCACCCCGAGGCATCGTCACCTGGGTATGGAGAATATCTGGGTGCTCGGCCAACTTGAGTCGGATTTCCTCACCGATATTCTGTAAAGTCCTGATATTAGGACCAACCACACGCAACTCCACATCAGCTTCGCTGGGCGGTCCTTGAGCGAACTGCGTGACAACAATCTGAGCATCCGGAAAAGTAGTATCATTTTCCTCTTGAATCTGGGGAATCAACCGCTTAACTGCCTTAAAATCCGTGGCTTCTACAATGGCCTGAGCATAATGAGAAGAACCATCCTTATTCTCGATAAGGTTGTAATATACAGATGGGAAACTACCTCCATGGAGCCAATGTACATCTGTGATTTCAGGACGTTGGCGTAGCTGCTGCTCTATTTGGCGGGTTACAACTTCTGTATGGTAAATGTTGGTTGAGGTTGGCAGCCATACCTGCAGCTCAAACATGTTTCGATCTGTCCGCGGAAAAAATTGCACCCCGAGAGTGGAGGCAGCTTTAAATCCTGTAATGGGAATAAGCGCGGCAATTACCATTGTGATTATTGGTCTGCGGAATGCTGTCTGCAAGAAATCAGCAAACCTGCGACTCAGCCATTCCGAGTGAATACCATGCTGCAACCATCCGGGCAATCGTTTCTCAAACCTGGAGGATGCACCAAACCTTCCAGTTAAGGTGGCAATGATAGTCATTGCAACTAAAAATGAACTACTCAATGCAATGATCACACTCCCGCCAATAGAACCGACAAAATCACCGGCATTTCCAGGCAATAGCAGGATCGGGGCAAAAGCAAAGATGGTAGTCAACGTCGAAGAGAGCAACGGCACAAACAGATGCTGCAATGATCGGGCAACCGCCTCATACCCGGTACGGCCCTGACGCATATGCTTGCGTATTTCTTCAGTTACAACAATGGCATTATCAATGAGAAGACCAAGAGCAATGATCATCCCAAAGATGGACATCTGGTGAAGCTTACCACCGGTCATGGCGACGATAAATAATGTCAATCCGGCAGTAAGCGGCAGGGCACTGCCGACAATCAGGCTTGCCCGCCAACCCATAAAAACAAATATGACCATGAAAATTACAATACCGCCCAAAAAGAGATTGCTTGCCAGCTCACTCAGCCGGGCAGAGGTGTAATCGTTCTGAGCAAAAACAGTCTTGAGGCTGACCATCTCACCCAGGTTTTTGGCAAAGTTGTCTACTCTCTGCTGGGCAATTTTGGAGTATTGATCAACTCTTCTGTTTTCCAGGACTTTGGCACTTACAAGGATGGTTCTTTTCTCACTGGAACGTGATATCTCTCCAGGGGGCTCGGCAATACTACGACTGATTTTAGCGATATCCTCAAGGCGGACTATATTCCCGTTATTACTTAGTAAAACAGGTACCCGAGAAACCCGGTCAACCGAATCGAGTTCACCCTTTACTTCAACAAGAAAATCACGTTTGCTGCCATTGAGCTCACCCGAGGGAATTTTCACATCAGCAGCACGCAATGCAGCCCCAATTGAGTCTATGGTAAGGCCGCGATACGACATCTTTTGGGAATCAACTTCTACCAGGATCTGTTCCTGTGGTTCTCCATAAATTCTAACAATGTCCGTACCTGGTACATTGCGCAGAGTATCTGCCAGATTTTCTGCATGACGTTTCAGCAACCCTAAAGGTGGTTCTCCCTCACCCTCCCAACTCAATCCATAAATGAGACTGAATGCCGATGCGCCGCGTTTGTCATCAAATACCGGTTCTCGTGCATCCGCTGGAAACTGCTGTACCGCATCATCAAGCTTATCTCTGATACGGGAGAATATCTCCCTGTTTGTCTGCCTGGTCACATCATCGGCAAGACCTATTGATACCAGGGAAATATTGGCTCGGGAGGTTGAATCCACCTCTTTTATTTCTGGAATTTCCTTGAGTGCATCTTCTATTTTTTCTGTAATCTGCGCTTCTACCCGACCAGCAGATGCACCTGGCAGCAAAGTTATAACCAGGCTATTTCGGTTGGTGATAATTGGATCTTCTAGTCTGGGCATTGACTGCAAAGCTGAAAATCCGCCGACAAAGATGATGATAATGGCCAACACCAATAAATGCGGATTGTGCATCAGGTAGGTTGCAGTTGTTCTTTTTTCTTCTGTTTTCATGACATACTCGTATTACTTATTCAAGGCTGCTACTTTATCCTGGTCTGCTATGGAATGTTGTTGAATTTGGACTCGTTGCTGGGGAACAACCCGGTGAATACCACTGACAACCAGCTGGTCTTCGCTGTTGAAGGTGCCTGAGACAAATATCCGTTCTTCCTCCAATGCCAGAATTTCTACATCACGACGGACCAGACGATGAGTGGCTGTGTGTGCTTTTTCTGCCTCGGCAAGTGGCACCGCCACAAGACATGACCACAATCCCCTGGCATTTTCAGTAAGTGCGGATACTGGCAGCCAATATCCCGGTTTATCAATCTGCTGACGAATGGAGACCTCAACAAGATCTGCTTCTCTTAGTTCCACGTTTGGCGAAACTGGTACCGCAATGAACTGAACAACGCGGGTAGTTTGCTCTCTGCCCGGCAATACTCGTTTAATTTTCAAGGTCAACGGAGTATTTCTTACAATTGCCTGAACAAGTGTTCCTTTTTCAAGATCTGCTGAAATATCTCTATCGAAGCCAATACGTATTTCATTTCTGGCTGTCTCCAATAATTCCAAAACGGTCTGGCCGGCACCAATGACAGTCCCTTCATCGCTCCGTCGCTCGGCAATGGTACCCGCATAGGGTGCATAGATTTTTGATTTGGCAAGATCCACATTGATGCGATTTACCTGTGCTTTAACCCGTGCAACTCTTGCCTGCTGACTTTGAAGATTGCTGACAGCTTCATCTAATTGCTGGATTGAGACGGCTTTGAGTTTTTGCGCGTGTCGGGTACGTTCGAGGGTCGCCTGAGCAAGTCTATAGGTTGCCTCGGCTTCCACAAGCTGTGCTTCGCTTTCCAGTCTGGCAGCTTCCAAGCGCTGCGTATCCAGTTCTGCCAGGAGATTTCCTTCTTCAATAAATTCACCCTCGCGTACATAGATGGTTTTGATCATGCCGGCAACCTCAAAACCCAGAAAACTGCTTCTCTGGGTTTCCACCTTGCCGAGATAGTAGCGTTGACGGTGATAGAAGGACTCCTTGGCAAGCGGTGCAGTCGGTACAGTGAGCACCCGAAAAGTTTCCTCTTCACTACTGGCTTTCTGGTCACCTTCGCCAAAAATTTGCGAGGCTAGAAATACTCCAGGTATGCACAACACAGCTGCAATGAGGAAAATAACTCCAGGTTTAATGGATCGTGCATTCTTGGTAAGTTTAGAGTGTTTTGCTGTATTTGTGGTCATAGTGCATGCCTCGTTTGGCGTATAATTACGTGTGATTATTCATGGATAAAATCGAGTATCACACGCTATAAGTGGTTTCTGGAGGTGGACGCATGCCTGCACGCACGAGCACATCGTCTATTTCCGGTTCGAGTATTTCTGGATTGAAATACTTCTTGATACTCTCATCGGTCAGCCCCATCCCTCGCAGGGAAAACCAGATTGCATTGAGTTTTCTCTCTGAGGGTTCTGTTGAATAATCGAAGACTTGATCCTCCGGTAATGTTGCCAGTCGCAGCGACATGGCCAGATGATGAGGAAACCACAAACGCTCATAGTCCCTCATTGGCAGATCAACCATTTCTCCTGCTGCCCTCGCCGCTTTTGCCGACTCTTCAACATGCGGCAGCATCTGCTTGAATCTCGGTTCGGTAAATGAACGGGTAAATTCACCATCTTCCAAAAGTGATTGAATCATTAGTCTGGGAATAGATCTCCCGAGAGGATGTGTCGCTTTCAATTCGAAAATGATTTTAAAAATGAGATAGATCATCTTCACCAGGCTTTCTGCACCAGGCTTGAGACCATTAACAAAATCATGAATTGAACTGTCACTGCTGCAGATTTGTTCCTGGATGTTTTCGTAAAGTGATTCTTTACTGGGAAAATGTCGATAGAGAAGCGCTTCTGACACCCCGGCGGCACTGGCAAGATCTTTGGTGGTTGAGGCAGTAAAGCCTTTTTTTGCAAAAACTGGAATGACCGCCCGGATAATCGACTCCCGTCGCTGCGCCGCTGACATTCGTACCTTTTCCTGCTGTAGTTTTTTCGTTAAAGTTTTCATACTACCAAAAGTAAGTAAATGCTCACTTATGTCAAGGAAAAAGTAAGCGTTTACTTACAAACTTTAAACAATAACAACTTATCAACATAAGAAATTGATATTAAAGAATAAAAATATATAATTTCATTGCTCAATCATACCTGTAGTCCTCTGAAGAGCTATTATTAAAGGTTATATCCCGTGGATCAAACTTGTATATGCTGCTCGACAGTCGGATTATGGGAATTACAGTATAAAATCATAAAAGTTAATGGCCCCGAAACATCCCCAGATGGGTATTCTCAATAATTGAATAGGGGTCATCCTAAATGTTCTTTCCTTTCTTTTGCAGTAGTTCTCTCCAGGCTAACTCCATGGTACCTCAATGCAAAAGAATCCACATATTGGAGTAATCATCATGACAAAAATAAATTCCCAGCTACCGCTCACCAGAAAAGAACTTCCCGAAGCCTATGTTTTCCTTAGTGCCGCCGAAATTGAAAGAATATCCCTTTATGGTGAGATAAAGAGTTATGTCGAAGGCGATGTCCTTTTCAGTGAAGGGCAGGTGATGGCTCCGGTACACGTTCTCATTTCAGGGAAAATAGGGTTTTTTCAACATATTGGCCATGGCAATGAACAAAAGATAGCAGAAATTTATCCTGGTATGTTTACCGGGGATGTCTCGATGATGTCCGGCCGGGCAACAGTCGGTGAAGGTAGATGCCTTGAAGAATGCGAAGCCATTGAAATACCACATCAAAACCTCAAACGCTTACTGGTGGAAGATAGTTACCTCAGTGATATCATTGTTTCTGCTTTTATTGTTCGTCGAGCCGCCCTATCATCAAAAGGGCTTTCCAGTATCCAATTGCTTGGTTCACGTTTCGATAAAAACACTTCGAGAATACGAGAGTTTTTAACGAGAAACTCTCTCCCCTATAACTTTATTGATCTTGAATCGGGTAAAGATTACCTGCAGTTATTAGACTCCATCAAAGTTACCGAAGCAGATACTCCTGTTATGGTATACAAGGGTAGGGAAATATTATTAAATCCCGACAATGAGCAGATAGCAAAGGAGCTGGGAGTCAATTGTGTTTGTGAAATTGAAAAAATCTTTGATATAGCCGTGGTTGGTTCAGGACCCGCCGGACTGGCAGCAGCGGTTAATGGCGCCTCAGACGGTCTTTCTGTCATCAACATTGATGCGCATGGACCAGGGGTCCAGGCGGGCAGCAGCTCTAAAATCGAAAATTATTTAGGCTTTCCGATGGGTATATCAGGACAGGAACTCGCTGACAGAGCGGCTGCGCAGGCGCAGAAATTCGGGGTCCATATGGTTGCCCCGCAAATTGCCACAAAGCTCGGTAAACATGGAGACAACTATACCCTTACCCTGAAAAGTGGCAAGGAAATCACTGCTCGATCTGTAATCCTGGCAATCGGGGCTAAATACCATCGTCTGGCAATAGAGAATCTTTATGAATTCGAAAACACCAGCATCCACTTCAACGCCACGCATATGGAGTCGCAAATTTGCCAGGATGAGGATATCGCCATTGTCGGTGCCGGTAACTCGGCGGGACAGGCTGCTGTTTTCCTCTCGGAAAGTTGTCGACACGTATATGTGGTAATACGCAGAGATAATCTTACCGATAAAATGTCAAACTACCTCATCCGCAGAATTCAGGAAAAATCTAATATCACGTTGCTAACAAATTGCGAAATTACAAAACTACAAGGTTCTGCAGGTAACCTTGAGGAAATAACCATCACCAATAATGTGAACCAGGAGGAATTAATGAAAAAGATCAACCATATTTTTCTGTTTCTTGGCACCAAACCCTTAACAGACTGGCTGGATGGTGATCTTCCTCTGGATGACAAAGGCTTTGTTAAAACCGGTTCAAGCCTTGAAC
>CAZWVC010000261.1:0-6222 GCA_964637245.1 uncultured Desulfocapsaceae bacterium | reverse complement strand
TTGGGTGGTCATAGTTGATCTTTTTATGGGATTATATTCTCACAGAGCCACCATCAAATAGCGGAACGGTCATAGAGAAGTTTTCACTATAAGTTAATTTATGCTCTTCAAGAATTCCCAGAGCTATTTTCTCTCCCATTCGTAAAGACTCAATATAGTCACTGAAATAGTGAACACCTGCCCAGTCACGCCCTATGGAGATATTGGATGCCAGTTTATTAAGTTCCCCCTCAACTGTAAGGGTTCCACCAATAACTGGAATGGTCAATAGCTTTGAACCGTCTGTTTTCGGAACAAAAGCAGTCTTGTCATCACCTGCCATGGAAAGTGGATGTTTATGATCAAAAAAAGCTTTCAAGATAGTAACACATGCTCCTGCCACCGTGGCGTGTCCTGCACCATAGGATGGGTGCATTGGTGAGCCTTCACAGAATGCCATGGGTAAGAGATAGTTCCCGTTTGGTAAATCACTATCACTAGGGTTCATGATGGCGATCATATCAAGGATAGGCTGCAGGGCTGCTACCATAATATCTAGTTCGCTTGTATCTAAGCTATTATGTTTAGCGAGTCTGGCCGCGAGAACTTCAGGTCTGAAACGACGGTGCACATTGAATTTCTGGTAGCGTACAGCTTTAAGTGCCCGGGTAGCTACCTCGGTTACCAGCGAGAGAATATGCGGCCCACCGAACTGGGCAAAGCCCTGCTGGTGATCCATATGGTCCTCAAGCTGAAATGGTATACCAGGATCAAAAGGAATACCCTCAGCAAGCATAATCAAGCAAGCATTGAGATAAGCCTCATAGAGGGCATCATAATGAACATAGGTTGCCAGATCACGCGGAGTGGTGATAAAGCGGTAGGCTGGTGTAGATTCATAACCTTCTAGACCTCTAAAGTCAGCACCATCTTGAACATCGAGCCATTCTTTCCACGTGGTCATATGGTCTTCACAAGGGGTGGCGTACCGAACCCGCTGATCTATTCTAATCGCTCCATATGAAATTAGACCGTCAGTGTGTTTATTCGCCATATCGTTTGCGTTTATTCCTCTATTTCCTGCGAGCATGAATTGGGAAATATAGGGACCGATGGCATCCCCAGGTGTAATTCCACGAAAAGCCGTTTGGCCGTTCATAATGCCACGTTTTCTACCCATCTCATATTCATTGAACTTGCAGCAATCATCGGTTGAAAACCATGGTAAATTATTTAGTGCTTCCAGAACATCATGCACTGTGAGTGAATACGATTTTTTACCACTGCATGGTTTACAGGTCACTTTTCCTGAGCAATCGACAATCTTGGTAAAAGGAACATCCCGAAGCAGAGCCTGAGCATATACCTCGGCCATTTCGGCAATGAGTTCATCACTGCCTAATTGTGGGGCTGGAGGCATGGTTACAGCCTGGGCATCTGGACCCTCCAGATCATAGGTGTTGCCTGCACCTTGGCTTTCCCAGGCACGCACTTTTACTTTGTGCTTTTTCGCCTTGGCAGATGACCATTGTGGCTGACCTGGCAGACTGCCATCAGGTCCTAGAGTGATGTCCAGAAAGTCTCGGCTTTCACCGCTATCTATACCATTGATAAAATGCTGGAAGTCATTCGGATTTACTAAGAGGCCGGTTGTGGCTTCATGGGGCATTCCCTTGGTAAAACTTGTAAGATAGGACGGTTTAGAACTATTACTCATCCGGAATTTTTGTTCATCCCCGTTTGCAAAGTGATATGGATGAAAGCGATCATGGGCAAGTTCAGCTGCTGATACACGCACTTTAAGTGCTTCTTTTCTTCTATAAGTATTCATTTTTTTCTCCTTTTAGGTTGGCTGCACTGGATACGTCGGCAAAATGAGAAGTGATCAAATTACAGTTCGATAAAACTTAACTGGATTGATCACCAATGAAGGCAGATCCATTATCGATGTTCAACCGTCGTTCATCGGCTTCGATTATTCAATATCTGTTGCTCTGAATTTGTGCTGCAAATTAAACAATTTGGCTATTAGCAGGAAGCTGTGATTGATGCGTTGATTAACCTAATATTCTCAAATAACTATAGAATGGTTTATCGTTATTCTTGACAGTCAATCGCATGCTTTATAGGAAAGATAGGATTATGTTTGCACTCCTTTTTAAAGATAGGTTCTTTTGTTGCAGATTTATTAATAATGCCCGTTAAGTTTTAGTAATAAGAGACAATCCGAAGAAGATATCGCATTAAACTGGAAGAAGTCATTAAGATCACCTCCTTATTCTTTGTTATATATACCCAATTATGCTCATTAGGATGATTATGTATTGCATATGCAGTACCTTGCCGGGTAGCATGATTTCCCACACTTCTTACAAACAAGGGCATGGCATAGAGTAGTTTTTTGAAAATATGTTTCGGCAGTTACTTCCGACCCGCAATTGTGGCATGCCTTTTTTCTGCCGAAGCCTGGGTTCTTGAAAGTTACTATACTTTTGCAATCATAGGTAGTTGACTTCATACGTACTCTTGGTATCACACTTGAATTTTTAGGTTGAATATAAACTATCGGTGTCGATCTTTACAAAGACACTAACAAAAGATGTGCCATTTTATCGAATGTTTGGCTGCTGCGGTGTTTTTACTTGCAACTACATGAAATTATATGAATAAAAGAGGTGTCTGCTGGTTGTCTAGTGAAATAACTATCCTTGTTTATGCGAGAAGTGTACACACATTAGACTCTTGTCGTCTCAGGCTGTAAACTGTTTGTACACCTGTGCTTGGGTTACCGCATCGTCTTGAGATGTGTCTGCAATCGAAGAGAGTAAAAAGTTGAGATGGATGCGGTTGAATTAAGGTTTGGTCAACGAGTTAGCGATGGTATTAGGTTGACTGAAAAATAGTCTTATTTCTTATGTATTCCACAGGCGACCCATTCTTCTGCTTCTTCGATGGTTCTGAAAGGCATAACCTCATTTTTCGCTGTATGCTCTGAAACCGTGGCGAAAACACGTGCCAGACCAAATCCCAGCGAGTCATTAGCCACAATGCCAACGCGAACGAAATTGACACCGTCAGTTCGTGAACTCAAATACGAGGTTATCTCCTGGACCTGCTCAGTGGTGATCTGGGAGAGATCGGCATCAACAACATCCCATATTCGTCCCATTCCTTCAGTATATCGTGGATCTGCTAAAGCCTGGTCGCAAGCATTGAGCAGGTTCTCAACGAGCAGAAGTCCAGAACACTTTATTCTGACCAGATTTTTTTGTGGATTGAAAAAAAGCTCTACACTACTCATATGCTGTTTGCAGTTTAAATTAGAGTATAGTTAGCTGTATTATGGATACAAAAATGTGCGTTTTGCAAGGACTTAATAGGAGTTTGAGAAAAATTGTCAAATTGTGGTGGGTGAGGTTAAGAGTGTTTTTGGGTGGCAAAGGAAAAAATATTCTTGACTTTGCAATAGTACATTCCTATATTTCGATATATGTCGAAAAGTAAGAATATAAATCACGAAGAATATGCCGAGATATTCAAGGCACTATCCAATCCGAATAGGTTGAGGATATTTTATCGCTTGGCTACCTGCTGTAAGCCAGGAACAGTTGGGATAATTGATCCAGCGACCAGTGCCTGTGTCGGAGATTTAGGCTGCGAGCTTGAGATTGTACCATCCACGGTGTCGCATCATATTAAAGAGTTGCGCAGGGTGGGATTAATTAAAAGCCAAAGACAAGGGAAAAACATTGAGTGTTGGGTTGATCCACAGATAGTTGAGGATTTGCAAAAGTTCTTCAAATTTTAATTTTTTTTGCCACAACAGTTCGATACATGTCGAAACATTAAAATGATGGGAGGTGCTTTATGGGTCGGTTAAGTGCAGAGAGTGTTAGAAAAATGGTGCAACGCCGCTATGGCAGTTTGGCGGTGGCAAACGCCAGTGGATGTGGAGAAGAAACGAATTCTACCTGTTGTGTTCCTCCTGAAGTTGAGAAGAGTTCCTCCACCATTGATTTTGGGTATACACAGGAGCAGCTTGAGGAAGTGCCGGCAGGAGCCAACATGGGACTTGGTTGTGGAAATCCTCTGAATATTGCCAAATTACAGCCGGGTGAAACTGTCCTTGATTTGGGCAGTGGAGCAGGGTTTGATTGTTTTCTGGCCTCCCGGAAAGTTGGGCCATCGGGGAGAGTTATCGGCGTTGATATGACCGCGGAAATGGTTGAAAAGGCGAATTTTAACAAAAAAAGGGGCGATTTTCCGAATGTGGAGTTTAGATATGGCAATATTGAACAGCTGCCAATCGATGATAGCAGTGTCGATGTTATCATCTCCAATTGTGTAATCAACCTCTCTCCCCAAAAGGAAAAGGTGTTCCAAGAGGCTTTACGGGTGCTCAAACCCGGAGGTCGGCTAACCATTACAGATATGGTGGCTCTGCGCGATCTCCCACTTGAGATAAAAGAGAACCCCGAATTGCTGTGTAGTTGTGTTGGTGGTGCGGAAACACCAGATACCATAAAAAGCATCCTCATTGATCTCGGGTTTGATCAACTTGAAATCAGCCTGTGTAATTACAATACGAAAAATTTTGTCGCCTCAGCCTTCATTGAGGCAATAAAACCTCTGAGCTAGACCGAAGGATGGGTGTTTGACTCGACAACTTAATCGGAGAGATGTCTAAATGTTAAATACAATGAGTAATGGTGGATGAGATGAATAACCAGCAACATATTGAGCTACCCCGTTCATCTGAGTGGTATACAGATGTAAAGCTGAAAGCAAGACAGAATATGAAAAATTATGACAGCTGTGCACAGAGTATTCTTGCCGCATTCTTAGAAGTTTTAAACGTTGATAATCCGCTTCTGATGAGAAGTGCTGGAGCTATGCATGGTGGTATGGTGTCCTCATTGACTTGTGGTATTCATAGCTCAGCAATGATGCTCTTGGGGGTGTTGCTCGGCAGAGAGGATATTGAAGAGGGAGTCGATGGTCTAATGCCAATTGTTGGACCAGCGCAAGAGCTTATTAGCAGATTGAATAAAGAATTGGGTGGACACTCTTGTAAAGAAATTACCGGACTTGATTTCACCGACCGTCGCCAAGCATATAAATACCATATAAGCGGAGGAAAGCTACATTGTGAAAATCTAGTCATGGATGGAGTAGAGGAAATCGCTCGATACCTAATTGAGCTGGATGAAATGGGAAATCTTTTTCGACCACCTAAAATGAAGTAGTGGAGGATTGAATCATGGGAAATTTTGTTAAAGGCTTGGAGAGTGAAACGCAACTTTTGGTAGGTGTTGGATCAGCGGTAGCTGCTGGGTGTATACCGTGTCTCGAGAATATCCATACGATGGCACGTGAGGCGGGTATTACCGAGAAAAAACTTAGGGCTGCGGCATTAATCGGCCAATTTGTCAAAGATCAGCCTGCCCATCATATGAAGGTTGCTGCAGATAAACTGCTGGGAACACACCTTCAGATGCGGAACAATAGTGTCAGTTGCCCGGCTGAAGAGAGTTCGCCTAAAGCTGAGAATTCAGGAACTTTAGACGAAAAACAACAAGTATGTGGTTGTTCTTAGCTCGAATTAGACCCGTGTAATATTCAGGTTAGATCTCATAAATACAGAGTAGAACTCCCTGAACGAGTGATATGGAAGAGCGTTGTGCAGATGTAACATTGCTTATTCCAATGCTAGAACCAAAGGGGATCGTATGGTTGGTCAGCGGATATTCAAAGCCTTCTAGAGTGACACCGATAACATCTCCCCGCAGGGGGATGAGCGATACTGCTCGGTTTCCGTCACTACTCAGGTAAAAGGTACGGCCAGGATGAAGGATATGCATAGCACTGTCCTGGCCGAGTAACGAGATATTGCTTGATTCATATTTCTCTGCTGCAGCAAGCATAAGATTGGCAAAGCTCATATCCCATCTATTCCCCAGTCCACCAATGATCCAGATATGCTCTGCTTCATATTGGTGGGCCTCATCCAGAGCCAGCTCTAAATCAGTGGCATCTTTGCGGGGCGAAAAGCGCCTAATATCAACTTTTTGAAGCACAAATTTTTTGAGCAAACCAGCTTCAATGGAATCAAGATCGCCTATCAGCATGTGGGGTTTTATTTGCAGATCAGCACAATAGTTGGCACCACCATCTGCAGCAATTATTATATCAGCCTGAGCAACAAGAGAGTTGAGTTTCGAAGACGGAGCCATTTGGCCATTT
>CAZWVC010000260.1:0-6225 GCA_964637245.1 uncultured Desulfocapsaceae bacterium | reverse complement strand
CCAAAGATTATCACTACCCCTTTTAGTATTCATGTTTTCTATTGTTGCCGATAACGGGCGAGGAGCAATCCACGCCCGTTATCGAGACAATTATCCATAAAGCGTTTCAATCCATCTGATTGCTTCTGTGTCATTTACCTTTCCCAGGTACCGTTGAGTTGTTGAAAGATCCGCATGACGCAGAATGACTTTACTGACGATTTCTATTGGTGTACCAGATCTTGAGGCATAGGTGGCTGCATGACGCCGGAGATCATGAGGCCGCAATACTATTTTGACCATGTTACCAGCTTTTTTCACTATCGACCAAGCGGCGACATAGGAAATTGGGAAAATTCGTTCACCACTGTCGATATTCTTAGATTTGACATAGCTGGTTAACCTTACCATTATTTTTCGTGGAACATAAACCGTCTCCTCGATTCGGCCACTTTTAGGACTCTGAATAGTCAGGCTTCGTTCTTGAATATCATCTGGTGTTAAGTTGAGGACTTCGCCGACTCGCAAACCCACCTCTAGCCATCAATTCTAGCATGAGTCGATTTCGTGTATTCGTTGTTCTGAAGATGATTTCATCTACCGTTTCCTTGTCGACGATATTCCACTGGGTCGCTTGTGGTCGCCGAAAAATCTTTTTGATAATGGTAGTATTGCAGGGATTCGATAGAGCAGGATAGCCAGTGTTGATAGTAAAATTGTAGAAAGATGCCAGAACAGAGTAGCGATTTCGTTTTGTCGCCTGCTTGTTGTTCTTCGTCAAAGAGAGCAAAAAGTCGAGAACCTCTTCCTGGGATATACACGATAGATCTCGCTTGCCGAACCTCAATGTGAAATTATGCAGGACTAACTCACATGTCTTGATGGTATTGTTTTTTCGAATTGGCCCGGTGATACTGCAGATGAAAATCGACTGCCTTAGAAACTTTCATTGCACACCTCCTGTGGTTAATGTCTTTTGGCGTTATTGCCATGTTGAATTATACACCTGAAGGCGATGGAGATCGGGGAACGAGTGCGATCAACTGTCATGGACAAGGTTAGATTTCAGATTTTAAAAAAGGTTGTTAGGATTCTAGAACAACAGGATTTTTTTAGATACAGGAAGAAGGTCAAAGTGTAGTTAAAATCATATTACAAGATATTCGGAGTGGCAATCTTATTTCTGTTTCCTTGACTCGGAGTCAGGATATTAAAGGATAATATGTTGACTTTGAACGGTGATAATAATGTTAGGTATAAACTTTGCCCTGATCTGATTATTCTCAACGGCGATCAGGATTATCCAGGGATACCGAGGGCTTTAAAAGAGAAAGAATAACATGACTTAGAGAGTCCCTCACGACGATGGCCCGCACCAGTTAAGAAATCAGCTACCTCCTGATGAGCTGATTTTCTCAATGGTGATATTCTGCTGCCAAAGCGCATCAGTTAATGCATCATTATCATGGCCGCTGATTACTACGGTCACCAGCTGCTGGTCTTTGCTGAAATCATAATGCTGGAAAATTGCAAGAATTTCTTTATGGGCCTGCTTAAAAATCTCTATCATCGTATAAAACGCTTCACCGTTACGATCAAGGCGAAGGTCATACCGGGTATCTCCACCGGTAGTGGTCATAATTTCGTGAAATGCCTGCAATATATCGGTGATGGAAATGATTCCGATGGGACCCCCGTAATTATCAATTACCGGCAATGAATCGATCTTATTCCTCCGCATCATACCAATCGCATCCAGTAGGCTGGCACTCGCCTGGACCGTAATAGGCGGTGAACTCATGGCTGCCGCAACCGTGGTGTTTTCGATCAGATAGACAGTTTCTTCAGTCTCATCCTGGTTCAAAGCAGAGGGCAGCACCCGGTTAATATCTGCCGGGGTAATCATGCCAACAACTTTGCCTTCCTGCACGACCGGCAAATGGCGAAACCTATGCTGCTCAAACAACTCGATCGCCTGTCCAAGCAATTTATCAGCTTCAATCATCACAACTTTTTTATTCATCCAGAAGGTAATGTTCATCGCTACTATTCTCTCTGGTTATACCGACAATTGAATAGGAAGCCGATTTTCATCGGTGGGTTGATAGACTATTTTTTCATTATCCGGCTCAAGGATTATGGTTCCGGGTTCAAGTGATCTGCGCAGGGTCATGCTGCTGTTGCCAATCCTGATCGTTGCTCCCTGCTCAAGAGAAGTCTCGATCTCGATTTTCTGTTGTGTAGCAAATCGTAGACCACTCAATGGATCATCTGCTGAACCATCCGGTGGAAGATTGAAACGGGCCACTAATGCTTCATTATCTTTGGTTTGCCGGATCAGTGATTGTAGCTCATCATGCTCAGAATCCGGCCCAACCAGGGCGGTAAGCCGCTTGATTTTCAGCTGATCTGCCTTCATTGCCTCAAGTACAGCATTATACGTTTCCAATCGTTCCGGTTTACATGCCGCAGCAAGTGTAGAGCTGGGGCTACTTGAGGTGTCGACCTGGCCCAGCTTGATGCTCTCTCCTGCGATCAGGGTTGAGCCGATGGCCTTTGTTCCGGCAGGAGCGGTGATCGAACCATCACTGTGAATATCAGCGAAATAGATGCTGGAGGTAACCGTCACAGAACCACCGCAGGTGATTGAAGCTTCCTCGATAAAATTCAGAGTCACATTGCCACCCGCCTCTATGTGTGTATTTTTCCCCGTTACTCTGCCACCAATCGTAACGTTTGCGCTACTCTTGATCTGTGCGCCTGATACTTCTCCATTAATAACCACATCGCCCTCACCACTGACTTTGAATCCGGGCAACACATTACCCCTGATTTCAACAGCAGCCTTACTCCGGACATTGCCCGTTGAGTAATCAACATCCCCTGCAACCACCTGGTGGTCGGTTACTCTTATATCTCTGTTATTTACAATCGAAACAACACCGGCAATTGCTGCCCGGATCATCCCGTTGGTCTCATCTACTATTATGTCATCCCCATGGTTGAGGACTAAATCTTCACCGGTTCGTTGGGGTACTTCATTGCCATAGACATCTTTTCCGACCATACCATTGGTTGCAGGAACGATCGTTGCGATATGCTGCCCCTGGTGGACATCGACAAAGAGATTTCGTTCCTTATAATCGATAGTGCCGTCAAGCAGCTCCTTACCCGGCAGGACATCAAGTTCAAGCTCAGAGCGAAGCCATCCATCCTTTCCATTCACCGGGAGACGTCCTCTGCAGATAATCAGATTCTGGACCAATGATCGTTCCTGTATAACCTTTTCACAAGCGGCTTTGATGGCATTTTCCCTGATACCGAATCGAATCCCAAGCTGGTCGAGATGCTCAAGAATCATCTCCGGACCGGGCGAAACAGTGCCTGGAATCGGGGGATAGAGCGTCAACCGTACCGACCAGCCATCATGGCTGATAGCCAGCATCGGTTCGACATTAATGACGATGTTTTTTTGACTCCCAGATTCCTGAATAACCAGAAAGGGGTAACCGGCAATGGTGGATCGGGCGGTTGAGCTGTCAACTAATTCGACATGATCACCTGCCTGCAAAACAAGCGACTCCTTGGAACTTTTTGATTCCAGCGTGACCAGAATCGTACCGCCACTGACCCATTCACTAATCTCAAGCGATTGCCCGCTCTGGCCATCGGTCACCTCGAGCTGAGCTGATTTAAAATGAAGCTGCTTTTTCATTGGCCAACCGTAACATCCCTTTTCACCACTTGATCCTTACGAGGTAACAGAAAATGTAATTGCAATCTAAGCCTATCCACACTTTCAAAACCCCGCTCTTCTAGTATTCAGTCACTACTCACCAAAAACCTATATTATTTCAAGGGTTTTCACAAGCAATTTGCCGTTTCAGGCCTACAACGAAGGAGATCGAACTTTTTGCGGCACCATCAAGATTCGTAACCACGTAAGCGTGATACGTTCAATAACGAATTACAATTTCTATTTCACTAAACCGGCTCATCATCTCCAGGCCAGCCATCGCTTCAAGGTCCTGCCTTAATTTGTTCAGAATGTTGTTTCAGTAGATCGCCGAACCTTTCTATTGCCAAGCTTAAAGGGGACTTTGTAATGCAGAGTTGATATACTCCGAGAGGGTAGGCACCGCTAAACACTAAAAATCGACAGGAAATGGAGTAACTCAAAATCATAGACTTCCAAAGATAATCTACCCTTGAATTGTCTAGTGAGATTAAAACATGATGCTGAGACCTGTTAGATAAAATTCCGATTTCTACAAGTAAAGGAAAAATATAAAGCACTGTGAGCTTATTCTTGGTTTGACATCTCTGCCAGTTCAGAGACTTCGAGAGAGCCTCCAATTTCAAGAAAAGGGCAGGCTTTTGCAATTGATAATGCTGAATCTAAGGACTCAGTTTCAATAATTGTGTATCCCGACATTGTTGTGGTACTCACGGGAGATACAGTACCATCAGCATTTACCGTATTGGTATTCTTTAAGGGTTTTGCAGGACTGATTACAGCAACTCCTAAAGAAGACAACCAATTCATATATTTGGAGAAATGTTTTTTGCCTTCCTCCTGGCTTGTTGGTTTTTCACCACCCAGATATACTATTATATATTTCGGCATATAGATTTTTCCCTAAGTGGAATTTTTTGTTGAAGATCTATTCTTTCATTGGAGATGATTGCTTTTCCTCTATACCAAAATAAGCATTGCAGTGATGGTATGGTGTGGTTGAATTTGCAATCTTACTCCGCAGTGATTGTTCGAGAAACATCAAATATTCTGGCAGTAATTCCATAATCTTTCTTACTTTTGAATTTGCTGGTTTTTTGTTGCCGATTTTGTTTGATTTCTGATAGCGGAGAATCCTGCACAGCACATCTGTTGGTCTTTCTTGCAGATCATCGATATTTATTGATTTTGTGTTTAAATCCAGAAGATTTGTTGCAAGAATTGTTTCTAATTTTTCTTTAATTGCCTGGTTTGCCTCTTGCGGTTGCTGGAGTACATCAAGTGCATCAAGTACCTGTTCAAGATCATAAAGTTTGCCATTCACATAGGTAAAGTTCGCTTGTTTCTGTATATAAAACAACCCGAGTACAATCACGCAGGTCGAGAGGAGAAGAACAAATAAAGTATTAATAATGAGGTTGTGCAATTTTCTTTATCCTTTCACCTGAGGTTGGAAGTTGTTAACTCTATGGCGGTATCCTAAGACAAATAATAGATCTGTTCGCCTAATAGGATTTCTCTTGCAAAATTCATCCCTTGATATCATAACCGTTTTGATGCCAGATATTTTTTCAGAATGAATATCTTCTTCATACCAATGAACAAGTATTCTCATCTCATCAACATCAGTTAGAATATCGAGTATATAATTCTTAACATCACCCCGTAAGCCTTTAGCTGGAGAAGAATCAGCCGAAAATTGTACTTGGGTGATTGATCGTTTTATCTTAGCAGCAGACCAACCCTTGCGTTTATATTTCTTGCGAAGCTGATCGAGCCTTTTGTTTACCTCATTAATTGTAGATTCTTCTATAAATAAATCGCACGAGCATCCGCCAGCTGTTACAGCATATGAGATATAATTATTCGGCAAATAGTTTTGAACATATTGGTTTGAGAGTTCAAATATATGTAAATCCAAGGGATATTTATCTTTTATTATTTCAGCATGCTCACGAGAGAATGAGATAATTATAAAATAACACATGAAATGTATATAAATCGCTGAGTGATGTATCGATGAACTTCATTATATGATCATCATAATTATTTGATAATCAATCTAACCTGTAAAATCTTCCCAGGGATTTCAATTTAATGACGACAAAGAGTTGGAGTTGATTAAGCCACTAGTGATTTTGTTTTTCTCTGAACGATAATTAATATGAATTAGAAGAAATAAATCGATGGAACACAATCTTGAGATTAAATAGATAAAACGATCACTTATTAATTCTACCCTTTCTGATAGGTGAACAACGCTCACTCAGGAGGTATGATAGTTTCAACGTGCATCATCGAGGAGAAGCTGGTAATTTAGAAAGCTGGGAAATCTCAAAAGAACCACTTCCAGGTTCTTGTCAATCTATTCACAGTAAATTCTAAGAGGATCATTATGCCAAAAAAATACTTACTAACTGCCTTTAGTAAAGATAGGCCAGGAATTGTGGCTGATATTTCTCGTGTTCTCTATGAGAATAAGTGCAATATCGAAGAATCTTCAATGATGT
>CAZWVC010000259.1:0-6227 GCA_964637245.1 uncultured Desulfocapsaceae bacterium | reverse complement strand
GGAGTTGCAGAGTAATCTGCAATTGACGGTATTTATGGTGACCCATGACCTCGACAGTATTTATACTGTAAGCAATCGTGTAGCGGTTCTGGGAGAAAAAAAGCTACTAATTTCAGGGACATTGGATATTGTGAGCTCTTATGAACATCCTTGGGTAAGGGAATACTTTCACGGCCCACGATCTCGGACATAATAAGCAAGGTAGAGATGTTCGCATAATTAAATAATTTCATTAACAGGTGATCATGGACTCTCACGGTTCTCACTTCATCATCGGACTTTTCGTAATCGCAGGAATTATCGGGACATTTATTTTTGGTCTTTGGTTGGCCGACAGTAGTAACGATAAAACAACAATTCCTTATACCATTTTCTTTGAAGAATCGGTTTCCGGGTTGAAAATTGGCAGTCGAGTCAGTTACCGGGGTATCCGCATTGGCTATGTAAGTGAAATCGGTATAAAGCCGGATAACCCCCAATTTGTATTTGTCCGGGTCAACATCGAAGAACAGTATATGCTGCATCAAGGCGATATGGCGTCACTCAAGCTTGAAGGTATAACCGGTTCGTCATACATAAACATTGAAGGTGCAGGCCAGGGGACACCAATTATCAGTTCGGATGGGGCTGAGCCAGCTGTTATTCCTTCGAAAAAATCTGATTTGGAGCAGGTGGTTCAGGGCATTCCAGAGCTGATCAGCCAGGCTACTATCCTGGCAAATCGGTTTGCAGAGATGCTCAATGAAAAGAATCGTGAACAGCTTGAATCCATATTGGTAAATGTTAATTCGCTGAGCAACTCACTGTCGGCTCAGGATGAAAATATTGGCAATCTTTTTGTTACAATCAATGACGCCGGTCAGGAGTTCATTACCCTGAGTGAGTCGTTGCGAGAGGTGGTTGGTGAAGTTGATGGCTTTATTGAGCGACTTGATACCACAGTAGAAGGTGCAAATGAGATAATAACTGAGGACGCTAAAAAGTTGATCAATGAGTGGAAAGATACAGCGGTATCCCTGCGAACAATTTCTGGTTCATTTAACCGGATTTTGGAAACCAATGAGGACTCAATTGACCATTTTTCTCATGAAGGGCTCAAGGAATTTACTCATTTTTTACAGGAAGCTCGTATTCTTGTGGCCAATTTGTCGCGCGTCGTTGAAAGTTTTGAATCATCAGGTGCGAGATTTTTATTAGATCAGCATGTACCAGAAATTAACCCGGAATAATCAGAGAAAGGATAAACCATTGAGGAACAAGAATAAAAGATTGGCAATCAACATTGCACTTATTTCAATTTTCATGTCTTTTTTAGGATGCAGCGTCCTTGATGTTCCGGGGCCTCCTCCCAACTTTTATAATCTGACCCCAAAAAGCACTTTTCGGGGCGATTTACCTCAAGTGGGCTGGCAACTCATTATTGAAGAGCCAATGGCTGCAGGAGGATTAGACTCCAGCAGAATTGCTCTGCGGCCACATTCCACCGAGCTTAAATATTTTGCCAATGCACGCTGGACGGAGCGGGCTCCGGAGATGTTTCAGACATTACTTATAGAAAGTTTTGAAAATACAGAGAAAATCATAGCAGTGGGACGACAGTCGATCGGCTTGCGTTCCGATTTCACCTTGAAAACGGAATTGAGAGAATTCCAGGCTGAAACATTTGGCAGTGACGGATCAATGTCGATTCGAGTCCGGCTCAATGCTAAGATAGTGAAGTTTCCCAAGCGTACTATTGTCGGCTCGAAAAGCTTTGAAAATATTGTTGTAGTAGAAGATGATGCGAGCATGAAGAATATTGTCATCGCCTTTGATAAAGCGACCGGCAGAGTATTAAAAAAGGTTGTGGAATGGACTCTATTGACAGCGAAATAATTTGCAGTAAAAGAAAAGATTCATCCATAGACTGATGTCTGTTTCTATGTGTGTTCTTTCAGAGTCTTTAGGGCCTATAAGGATTTAGAATACCATTTTCATGTTATCTCAGTTTTGTAGAACTACCAGGTTCTTGTGAGAGATTAGCTTCTGGCTAGTTGCCACTCATCCTTCAATAGACCATAAACAGCGTGATCATTGTAACTTTCATAAACCTTTTCGGCTCTCCGGATAGTCCCCTCAAGTATAAAACCGAGTCTTTCAGGAATAGCCCGACTTTTGCTGTTGTCCACAGCACATCGTATTTCCATTCGTTGGAGCTGCCAATTGACAAAACCCTGATGAAGAAGATCTCTGACTGCAATGGTCATAATACCTTTACCAGTATATTCCTGGCCCAGCCAATACCCGATATGACCAATCCCATTAACCTGATCCATCAGATTGAATCCTAATACGCCGGCAATCCCATCGTGGTAAAAGAGGGTCTGGTGCATTGCCTCACCTTTAGCGTGGCGCTCCATTTGTAATTCAACAAACGCCATGGTATCACTGGGTTTTCTGATGGTGTCCAACCACGGCAGCCATTGTTTGAGATATTGACGGTTTGTATCGGTGAGGTGAAACAAATCTTCGGCAAACTGTGGCACGGTCAATCCAACTTTAAGATCTTCGCCTATTTTTCGATACAACATCTGGTTATCTCATCGATAATGTTATTGGATAATAAGCTGTCTGCAATTCCTGTTTTTACACGATTGAAATCACAACATATAACCTGAAAGCATCTTTCGCAAGCTGACTGATAGATGGCTTCTCACAAGCAATTTGGAGAATGTTTCTCCAGATGTTACACCTCGTCACCAAAATAGACTTGTGCTTGACATTATTGCGTTTTCTTCTTAATAATTAGAGGTAGTCTCGATGTGTTCTATTGGTATTGCACAAAAAACACCACATCGTGAAAATCTCTTTCTCGCAAACAATCTTTATTTCAAATTCGTCACATCATAGGAGTAGTCTAAGCTAATTAATTCCTGATACAGGCATAATCTAAAGTCTTTATCATTTCTAACTTCGAAGGAGGCAGGCAATGGCAGAGCAAAATGGCAACAGTGATATTGTTGTTGATGTTGGTAGATGGGAATGGTCTGAATTGATTAGAAAGGAGGATTGGTGGGCCATCTGGCTCGGCTTTTCCCTTCTTATTCTCGGTGCATTGTTTTATTTTCCACATTCTGGGGCTATGGAAAAGAAGTTGCTTGATGCAGAAGGAAAATATCTGCAACAAGCCCAAAGGACCGATAAGCTCAAAACCATCGCCTGGTACAAGCTTTACGACGAAAAAAAGAAGGTAAAGGCGAATTCAATTTCCATTGGCAAGTGGCTATCCACTTTTTCCAAGAAAACTCACAGCTGGAAATCCAATCCCTTAGATGCCTTTATGATGTCCGAGGCTGCTGCAAATGCCAAAAAAGAAAAGGCCTTAGTGAAGTATGAGAAGACAGTAACAGCCGAAAAAGAGGCACTTGCCCTGGCAATGGCAGCAGAAAAGACTGCAGAACTGTCTGGTTTTACCAACCTGGAGCTGAATAATATAGCGAAGAGCGCTATTCTCGACTGGCGTGATGCTCATCTTAAGGCAAGTAAAGCCAAGAAAAAGACCAAGGCAAAAGCCTATAATCAGATTGGCTGGCTCATTTTATTGGGAATTAGTTTTGCCTGTTTCTTTGGTATTGGTATCAAAGCTATGGGCAAATCCTTCAAGGAGTTTGCTATAGCATTTGTTTTTATCTTCGGGGTGGCTCTGCTGGCCTATCTTGCCAGTTCACAGGCTACCATGAAGCAATATGGGGTTGGTTATGCCTTTTGGGCTATTTTCTTTGGTATGCTCATATCAAACACAGTGGGTACACCAAAGTGGGCAATGCCAGCCGTCCAGACCGAATACTATATCAAAACTGGGTTGGTGCTGCTTGGTGCAAAAATCCTTTTTGAAAAGGTAATAACCATAGGAACTGCTGGTATATTCGTCGCGTGGGTGGTAACCCCCACGGTTTGGTTGGTAACGTATTGGTTTGGGCAGAAAATAGTCAAGATTCCGTCAAAACGTCTCAATGCTACGATTTGTTCAGACATGAGTGTCTGCGGTGTAAGTGCGGCAATTGCCACGGCGGCTGCCTGTAAGGCAAAAAAGGAAGAGCTTACCCTTTCGGTGGGCCTCTCATTGGTTTTTACATCGATTATGATGATAGTGATGCCTGCTATTATTAAATCGACTTTCCCTGTTGATAAGCAGCTTATTCTTGGCGGAGCCTGGATGGGGGGAACCATCGATGCAACCGGGGCTGTTGCAGCAGCAGGAGCCTTTTTAGGGGAGAAAGCCCTTTATGTTGCCGCTACCATCAAGATGATACAGAATGTTCTCATTGGTGTTATCGCATTCTTTGTAGCCCTGTACTTCACCACCAGGGTGGAAGTGCAGGAAACGGGTAGAAAGGTTGGCGGAATGGAAATATGGTATCGTTTCCCTAAGTTTGTGCTCGGATTCATTGCAGCATCCATAATCTTCTCTCTAGTCTACACCACCTATAACGCTCAGGTTGCAGGATTAGGACCAGCGATGATCGATCAGGGTATCGTTAAAGGAATGGGGGATTTGTTCAGGGGATGGTTCTTCTGTCTATCTTTTGTTTCCATCGGCCTGGCAACCAACTTCAAGGAACTTGGAGAACACTTAGTCGGAGGTAAACCCTTCATTTTGTATGTGGTTGGCCAATCGTTCAACCTGTTTATGACTCTGATTGTGGCGTATATTATGTTCTACGTTGTCTTTCCGGAACTTACTGCGACAATCTAATGGAAATCAACTCTCTCTGTCGTTGTTAATTTACGGCAGAGAGAGTAACTAAAATATCATGAAGGAAAAGGAACAACAGCCAGCTCTAACAATAGAGCAACAGCCCCCAATGTCGAAAAAGAAAGGGTGGACAATTCTCTTGTCGACACTTTTTCTGCTCTGGCTGTTCGGTGTTGCCATAGGCCCCTGGCTGCAACACCATATATACGGTATGGATCAGATTGTTCAGGTAATTGAAGAGCATGATATCGACGCGGGTGCTTATTTTTATACAGAAATTGAGGGTTCCTATGCTGGAGAGAAATATTTACGGCAGGCCCTGGAGATGGGGGCACCGGAGCAATTTGGGTTAACGATACCATTTCTTTCTGGAATTTTCTTCTGCTTCCTGCTGCTTTTCCTTGGCTGGAAATACCTTCCTGACTAGGAATCATTATGTCTTCATCAATCTCTTATGAGGAAAAACGCGATCTGATCCTGGCTAAGGAAAAGAAATTCTGCCATCAGGTTTCAGCAGCAGTCCTCGACAAACCCAAACTTGCCATATGGATGATCCTCATTCCGGTTTTTTTTGTCTTTTATTTTTGGGATCTAAAGCGCTATTCTGATGGGCGGCGTGATTTTGCTGACAATTTTCTGATAACCCGCGAACGAGCACTAAACAGCGCTTACCAGGCAGCAACAACGAATGCAGAGCCTGAACTGGAAGAGCTTGTCCACGCAACTGATGCTCCCGAACCAACCCGAGAAGAATATAGAGATTGGCTACGTCTTCTCTCCTCTCACTACCTAGAGTTGCTGAAAAGCCAAGGTGAAACCTTTGAAGAGCTTGTGCGATCAGCATATAGCAACAAAAAGAGCTACACTATATTCTATGAAGAGCTTAAAAAAGCAGAACATGAGTTTAATGCAAAACTCCAGCCCCATCTAGATGTCAATAATGCAGAGGCATCTGATATAATAGGAAAAATAGAATCTACAACGGCCCGATTACGGCACCTAGAAATTCGCGAGATTTATTCATAGAAGGGTCAACGCATTCTGGAGCAGTAAATCAGAAATCATCGGGTGAAATGAGGTGGATAATGTTGGCAGGATTGATTAGCCAAAATCCCCTGAAACCACCCGGCAGTGGCTCAATTTCATCTCTTCTGATACACCCTAGATCTTCAAGATATTGAGCTGCTCCCTGAGTATCATCCGTTATTATCTCCAACCAGATTTCAGCTTGACTGATAGTGTTTATTTTGTCGATCCACAGTATTTTGTCGCCAAACTTGAATCTTACCGAATCGTTATCTACAGGTGGGGATGGATTGATCTCTTTAAAGCCTAAAATATCTCTATAAAATGCCACTGTTTTTTCAAATTCATGAACAGGCACTTTCATGGCAATATTTCTTCCTGCACTAAATTTTGGTTTCATCGGTGGTTATGAATGGTTTTATTGGCTTGGTAATCAGCACATAATAACAAATCCAAGCTCTGAGTG
>CAZWVC010000258.1:0-6236 GCA_964637245.1 uncultured Desulfocapsaceae bacterium | reverse complement strand
AAAAGAATATTTATCATATCTCAACCGGAGTTGTTGCATGAACAGACTTGAGGTTGCCCTTAGAGAATGTGAGTCCCAGAAACAGGCTATTCTTGATGGATGTGATACATTAATTTTTCTTGTCGATCAAAATCACCGAATCATTTGGGCAAACAAAAGTGTGGAAAAATTGTGTACTGAACCGGTGGGGTTACAGTGTAACCAGGTCTTTTGTGATGACGATTTCAATTGTATCAGATGTCAAGTAACTGCCAGTTTCAATGCTGGCAAAGATTATGATAAGTCTATGAAATCAGTAGTTAAGGCGGCAAATGACATTGGTGCCTATTATCGGCTGCACTGCTCTCCTGTAAAAAATGATAGTGGTGAGGTGGAAAATGTGGTTGTTTTTGCCGAAGAAGTAACAGAAAGATTAAATCTTTTGCAGCAATTACGACACAGTTTTACCTTGGATGCAATAGGTACACTTGCTGGAGGAATAGCCCATGATTTCAATAATATTCTTACCCCGATTATGGGATATTCTGAAATTTTACGTCTCGATTTCAGCAAAAGAAAAGACGGAGATTGGGCAGATACTCTTGCCTATATTGGAACTATAACTGAAGCAGCAAAAAGAGCCCAGGATCTGGTAAAGCAATTTCTAATATACTCCGGAAAAGCAGTATCCCAAGAATCTATTATCCCGCTTCACTCGGTCATCTCTGATAGTTTACGTTTAGTAAAAGCAACACTTCCCCAACATGTGAAACTTAATCAATCCATTGATGATACCTGTGGCATGGTAAAAGCTGACCCATTTGAGATTCATCAGATAATTATCAATTTGTGCAAAAACGCATCTGAAGCCATGGATAAAGAAAGTGGGGAAATCACCGTGTCGTTGCAAAAGTCCTACTTTTCAGATTCATCTGAAAAATGGGTTGAGATTTCTGTTTCTGATAATGGGCGAGGTATCTCTGAAGATCGGCAGCAGAAAATATTTGAACCATACTATACCACCAAAGAGAAAGGCCAGGGCACTGGTATGGGGCTGGCCATAGTTCATGGGGTCATTCACAGGCTTGATGGTAGAATTAATTTGGACAGTAAACTGGGTTTTGGTACGACGATCAGTCTTTTTATCGCAGTGGCAGAGGAAACTGCCGTGAGACAAGGTGACGTCGATCTCCGTGAATATTCGGGTCGTGGCGAAAATATTCTCTTGGTGGATGATGAGGAACATGTAGTGAAAGCCACTGGTGGTATGTTACGCAAATTGGGTTATGAGGTTCTTGAAATGACCTCTGCCCAGCAATCACTTCTTCATTTTTTGGAAGCGCGTGAGAAAATTAATTTAGTCATCACCGACCTTACCATGCCAGGTTTAACTGGCATAGAACTCTGTCGTAAATTAAAAGAGATAAACAAGGATGTACTTGTTCTCCTCTATTCTGGTGCCTTGGAAGAAAGTGAAAAAGATAAAGCTATAGAAGCCGGTGTCGATGGGTTTTTTTTAAAACCGGTTACTCTCATTGAACTGGCAAGAAAAGTTCACCAAATACTCCATTAACCTGAGGACTCACCGTTTTTTTCGTTTATTTGATCGTTGAGTGTCCACAGATCATAAATATACCCTATTCCAAAGAGACCTAAAGTCACTAAATATAGTATCCCGGTAAACCATTTACCCATATACATTCTGTGTACTCCAAAAAGACCAAGGAAGGTGAGAAGTAACCAGGTTATATTGTAATCTATCGGCCCAGGTTGATAACGAATGTCGGCCTTGCGGTTCAGTGACGGAATTAAGAAAAGATCAACTATCCATCCAATGAACAATAAGCCCAGGGTGAGGAAATAGAGAGTACCGGAAAACTGCCTGCCGTAATAAAATCTATGTGCACCAAGAAAACCAAATATCCACAGGAGATACCCAATGGCTAAAGAGTGTGTCTCTACTTTATGATTTTTCATTAAGTGTATCCTTTAATGCTTTGATGCGTTGATAAGATTGGTGGAGTGATTCCTCGGAAATTATCCCTTTTGCCATCGCTTTTTTAATGTGTAAAATTGCTTTTTCAAGAATATCTGGATCATAGTCAAGATTATTCCCAATAATAATCAGATCTGCTCCCGCTGTAAGGGCATGAACAACTGCCTCAAGTAAGCCATATTTTTCGGTAATACCTCGCATTTGTAGATCATCTGTGATCACCAGACCATTGAATTTGAGCCTTTTGCGCAGAAGTTCCAGGATCATTTTCCGGGAAAGGCTTGCTGGATATTTCTTATCAAACTGATGCAGAAACAGGTGCCCCATCATAATGGCTTTCGCTTTGCCGGTAGGAATAATATGCTTGTAAGGATGCAGTTCCTTTTCCAGCCAGCTCTTGCTAATATCCACACAGCCATGGTGTGAATCAAACATAGAACTGCCATGACCCGGGAAATGTTTCAGGCAACCCAGAACTCCATGATCTTGTAATCCATCCAGCCAGGCCATACAATGCATTGCAACCCTTTCCGGGACACTGGAAAAACTGCGGCCTAGCGATCCAATCACCGGATTTACAGAATTAATATTGACATCAGCTACGGGTGCGAAATCACAATTGATGCCATGCTCAGCTAGCAGTTCTCCTGTCTGCTTTGCAACTTCATAAGTTAATTGATAATCCTTATCTCTGCCCATCACTTCTGCAGAGGGCATGGCAGGGAAACCGTGTTTTTCCTTCAGTCTGCAAACTTTGCCACCTTCCTGATCAACAGCAATAATCAACTTTTGAGTGGTGGCATTGTGTAAGCTTTGACATAAATTTCTTAACTGATCAGGTGAGTGAATGTTATTGTGATTCTTGTTGCCACATAGAAATTTATCAAAGAGAATAACCCCGCCTAGGTTTCTTTGGGTTATGTCCTTGTATATGTGGCTTTTATTAGCAACATCTACACCTTGGAAACCGAGAATAAAATGCTGTCCAATGAGACCGTTGATATCCATTAATTATCTGTTTAATAACATATATTTCGCAGAGTTTGCAGGCACCTTCTCATCTCTACCCTTTCTTATCTAGAAATTCAATAATTATACAAATGAACACGAAACACCGATTTGGAAAGATGCTGGTTGGATGGTTTTGTTAATGCTTAGCAGTAATGCGTGCCAAAAAAATGACACCAAGATCTAAAGTTTGTTATAAATTGTGGAGTCAAAAAAATGACGACCGGGTGCCAGAATTCAATTAATAAGGTTAGATTTACAAATAATAAAGAATTATAAACGAAATAAATACATCCATAATTGTTGATTAACATATTGTATATATTGGCAAAAAAACTAGAGATACTTTTTTGACTTTGACGAGGTTTGGAGATATGGCATAACTGTTGCATTATCGTATAAAAAAAGTTAAAGATTTTCTTTTAACCCTCCGACAAAGAATTTAAGGAAGGCAGTATTAACAATTTTTGAGGGATGTAAATGGATATGACAGCAAAATTATCGCTCGTAGAATCTGCAGGGAAGCAGGTCGCAGAGATTGGTCGGGTCATGGTTGAGCTAGATCATTTTAAAAAGCAGACTGAACGCCTGGACATGATGAACAGGCTTCATGCACGTGTTGCCGGAGTTTTAAGTCTTTCCGGCATGATAGAGGCCTACTCGGTCTGGTTAATGCCTTTGGTTGAGCATGAGTTGATTGGCTATAGCAATAGCACACGTAACAAGAAACATCTTTTTTGCTCTAGTCATGGACCAAATAGAAGAAGAGCAATAGCATTTGCCGAACAAATTATCGAAACCGACGATAGTTCTGAAGGTATTTACAAGGATGGTTATGGTCATTTTGCCCATAAGTGGTTGATTGAAAGATCTAATGACTCAGGTATTTTACTTATCCTCAAAGCCGGTTGTAACATAACCGAAGAACAATCAGAAATCATTACTGAATCACTCACAATTTTAAGCGATTCGCTGCAGCGTGGCCTGGATTATGAGGACCTATTTGAAAGGGCCTGTAATGATCCATTGACTGGCCTTTCAAATCGACGTGTATTTGAAGAAAGAATGCCCAGTATGATGAGCAGTGCAGTACGTTACAAGCATCCTTTGACCATGTTGTCTATGGATTTAGATAGATTTAAGCAAATAAATGACAATCTTGGACATACTATAGGAGATGAGGTACTCAAGTCAGTTGCCACTGTACTTAAAAATGCCATCAGAACTTCTGATTTGTTGGTACGTATGGGTGGAGATGAATTTATATTGATCCTCGATAATACAGATAAAGTAAACGCTCAAATACTTGCAGAGAGACTATGCCGGGCTATAGATCAGCTGGATATTTGGGCAGATGATAACACCAAGCTCGGTATAAGTATTGGACTTGCGCAACTGGAAGAAGGGGAGTCACTACAAAATTGGATAGAACGCGCAGATGATATTTTATATCATGCCAAATCCGAAGGACGCTCCCGGGTAGCTGTAAAATAAATTAGCTTTTAAAAGTAAAGAAAAAGGGCGAACTGCTTCTTGCAGCTCGCCCTTTTCAATTGGTAAATACAACCTATGCTTTACTCAGCAAGTGTCACTGTTAATGGTATTACATGCAGTCCATTGCTCTTTTGCTGGGTATAACCAAGTGACCATTCTCCACAGCGCAACGCACCGTTAAGTTTGTGTTCTACATCTTCCACAACTCCTTGAAGATTAATTACCGGATGTCTTGAAAAAACCGCAGGAAGCCCCTGAGTGAGATTGCACGCGAGACAGTGACCTTGGCGTTCTTTGAGCTGCAGTTCCAAGTTAATACTATTTTCGTTGCAGCCGCGATAGGCAAGGCTGATATCATAGGCTCCTTCATCTGCATCCCCTAAAAGCGCTTCAAAAAAATCATTTGCCCGGCTTTGTGGAAATAGCTGCCGGAGATACTCCGGTGTAAAAAGATCATCGATTGTTTTAGTATTCATTGTAACTCTATGCCCAATTCTTTGCTAAAAAGTTGTTTATACATGCTTGTTTCGGCCTCTAAATATAACGTTAATCTGTGCGTTGTCAACCAACGTTGCGACAGCAATGTTGCTGTGGTACATTAGCCGCCATGTTAAAAGACACCTTAAATATACAAGAGAACACAAATCAAGACACAAATATTCAGGACCAACTTAACCCTCAGCAATATGAGGCGGTGAAAACCACTGAGGGGCCGGTACTGGTGATTGCCGGGGCCGGTAGCGGCAAGACCAGGACTCTGGTATATCGTGTGGCTCACCTCATGCATGAGGGTGTTGCCCCAGAGCGAATCCTGCTGTTAACCTTTACCCGAAAGGCAGCCCAGGAAATGTTATGGCGTGCCGGTCAGCTTCTCAATGAATCGTGCAGTAGAGTCGTTGGAGGCACATTTCATTCCATAGCCAATATGCTCCTGCGACGCCACGGTAAACATCTTGGGTTTGGGTCTTCGTTCACCATAATTGATCGTGCCGATGCTGAAGGAATTGTAAATCTGTTGAAATCGTCTTTGGGCTTTACTGGAAAAGAGAAACAGTTTCCAACAAAACGGGTCTTGCTCAATATGCTCAGTGGTTCGGTTAACAAATCTCGACCATTGGAAGATCTAGTATTAGAACAATACACTCACCTGAGTGATCATCTTGAGGATATTCTTACACTGAATGATCACTATACTACATTTAAGATGGACCATGGCCTGATGGATTATGATGATCTTCTGGTTAATTGGAAAAGGCTGCTTGAAGAAGTACCAGAGGCTCGCCAGCAGATATCTTCACGGTTTTCCTACATAATGGTTGATGAATACCAGGATACTAATCTGATACAGGCAGATATCGTAAGGCTTATGGCCGGGGAACATAACAATGTCATGGTTGTCGGCGATGACTCGCAATCGATTTATTCTTTTCGGGGTGCTGATTTTTATAATATCATGCGTTTTCCCAAGACTTTTACAGATACCACAATTATTAAACTTGAGGAAAATTATCGTTCAACCCAGCCGATTCTCTCTTTAACCAATGATATTATTCGTAATTCCACGGAAAAATATACTAAAACACTATTTAGCAATATTGAAGGTGATGTGCTACCGCAGCTCTATGGTGGTTTTGATGAGCGTGCGGAAGCGAGCTTTGTGGCGAAAAAAATAGAAGAGTTGCAGAAAGATGGCACACTCTTAGAAAATATAGCCGTGCTTTTTCGTTCGGGATTCCATTCCTATAAATTGGAGGTTGAG
>CAZWVC010000257.1:0-6262 GCA_964637245.1 uncultured Desulfocapsaceae bacterium | reverse complement strand
GCTACTATTGCTCCAATTAATCCTATCACAACACCTATGGTCGGATACCTAAAGCCATAATGCACGCCTAAGAGCATGAGATACATAATAAAACCGAATGCCGTGGCAAATCCACCAATCATTACAATTGCTCCAGGAGCAAAAAGACTCACCAGAATTGCAAGAGCAGTAATTATTGTTACAAATACTCGGTTCGCCCAAATCTGCTCAGCGTGCCCAGCTTGCTTCTTTTTGAAATATCGCCAATAAACATCGCGTAGGACAATTGTTCCACCGGTACCGATATACGGAGCTGCTGTCGAGTGGATAGCAGCGATGATACCAAGAAAAACAATTGCCATGATAGGCCCAGGTAGGAGATAGTTCATCAACATCGGTACAACATCACCATCTACCTTCGGGGCAATCTCGCCCATTCCGGCAAGAACACGGGCACCCATTCCCTGGAATGCAGTAAAGAAGAACAGGGCTATACCAACCACAAAGGTTGACATGAAAACCTGTTGCCAGGCTAATGGCTTGGGTGATGCCATGCCAAAGTTCCACAGGGTAAATGCGGGTGAAGACTGGATGCCCATGAGTGCGAACATATAGGTTAAAATCATAACCGTGGTCCAGCCACCCGTTCCTAATCCAAAGTGGATAACGCTTGGCACCTCCACATATTTTGTCTCTAGGGCTCTAACTGCATTGCTGAATTCACCCCAACCTCCCAGTGCAGGTGCAGTGAGAGTATAATAACCAAGCAAGATAATGCTCACTACAAGTAAAACGAATTGGATAACCCCAACCCAGGTACTTGCCTTTAATCCTCCGGTAACCACATAAAACCAGACGATAAAAGCCATAAAGAAAAGACCTGCGCTATAGGGCACACCGGCAACGATCTCGAAGAGTTTCGCCGCAGCGATAAGCTGCAGTCCAGAGTAGAACATTGAATACAGAACAGCCGACAATACCGTCAGCCAGCGCACTGCTTCGTTATTATAATAGTAGGCGAACATATCACCTGGTGTAACGAAGCCGTAGCGTTTTCCCAGCAGCCAGTTTCTTTTGGCAAAAAAGGCTCCTGTTATTGGAATTGTGAGGACGTAAAATGAGGCGAAGGCATAGGCTAATCCATCTCGCCAGATAAGACCAGGATGTCCTACGGTGGTCCATCCTGAAAATGATGCAGCAGTAGCTGCCATGAGAAATGCTATGAACGGAATCGATCGCCCGCCGATTGCATATCCCGAAGCGGTTTTCTCTGTAAAGTAGCCCCTTAACCCCCACCAGAAACAGTAGATGATATAGAGGCCCAAGAAGATGTAAACCCAGGTTTTTGGTTCCATAACGGCTCTCCCCCTATCTTTTCGTTGATCTTAAGACCGTACTTAAAGAAATAATGAAGTGCCTTGTGTAATTATCACCTCCTTTATCAATGTTATAGTTTGATTTTTTGTTATTTTGCGAGCAGGATCGCAGCCCTAAAGCTGTCCAAAACTGCGATTACCCGCCCTCCTAAAGTTGTGCTATTTTTTTCAACAGTAAAATAGACAACCCTTTCCTTAACTGCCCAATTTGTAAAACGGCAACTATCAGGGCTTTCGGAAATATCATCTAAAGCAGATGATATTTCCGAAACCTTGGCAGCTCAACAACCAAAACCTATGAGATTATTCTATATATCAGGATACTCTTGCTTCTTCTCCTGCTGCTTGATAAGTCATTCAAGAGCATTTTCTACGATACATGTTCACATTACACAAACACCTCTCCTATTATATAACATTTACTTATGATTTACATAATAAAAAATGAACTTATCGACAACATAAATCACACAAACTTAACAAGATAGTTATCTCATAACACTTACTTTGCGCTTTCACTTGTAGTGCTTTTATTCATAAAATAATAAGAATCGAATAGTTAAATACGATAGATAGTTATGCACGTACCACCTTGAACAATAAAAACCGACAAGAAACTTTTTCACCTGCACCTATGACCCCTCATCAATTCAGAGATAAACAAAAATTTGTATCAATTAAATTTATTCTGCTGCTGGCCTTTTTGGGCTTTAAGTGTTAGATAGTTTCTATCCTAAAACTCAGGATTTTGGTTTAGATCGAGGAACGGGAGAAATTTTACCGCAGACGCCCTGAAAGAAGTGCCCTTGGTGCGCATATAATCGATATCGGAGTCGCAGTTTATGCCCTGGTAGGGTGCTTATCTCCGAGGATAAAATTTTGAGCATAACAAAGATATCGATCAAAATGATAGTTTTAGGATGGGAACTAAATAACCTTGTTAATAAACAGCTGTAACACGATTTTTATCTTCGAAATAACTCGTCTTTTGCCAGGTACCGCATGGAAAGGTTTTTTGTAATCTGCGCCGCTGCTGCGCTTTCAACAGCTTTTTACTATATATTCGCCAAGATGGTGCGGAAGAAATCAATGCAGGATTTTATCTTCGCAAACCAATGGCTTCTTCACCCAAATTCTATATGCTACTGGCGCTCAGCCATGGCCATTTCGGCTTTCTTCCTTTATTTCTACGGAGGTTATCAATCAACTGCGATTTTCATTTTTACTTTTGCTGCTGTGCTTGATGGGGTTGATGGCATCGTTGCCAGAAATTGCAATCTAATTTCCAAGCTCGGAGAGTGGCTCGACCCTATGTGCGACAAATTGACGTACCTGCCTCCACTCATCGGCTTCTCCTACGCTGGTATCCTCTCGGTAAATATGGTCTGGCTGTTGGTTGTTATTGAGATTTTTGGTCAATTCTTCGCGCGAAAAGTCCTTTCATTTTTTAATATCTCCGGTGCCGCTAACAACTTTGGAAAAATTAAAGCCATTATCTGTTTTGCCTTAGTTATTTTTTGTGCATTACTACAGGAAAATCCTCACGTAATAAATCTCAGCGATGAAATATTGCTTGCCTGTATCATTCTGGCCTCAGCCTCGATTGTCTTCAAATTTATTCCCAACCGGCTATATGCTGATATTCTCTCAACCCTTAATTTTTTCTGTGGTATTGCAAGTCTCGTTTATACACATAATGGTCAATTCGCCAAAGCCATCATCATTATAATTGTCGGTCAGCTTTTTGATTTATTCGATGGCCGGATGGCAGAAAAACATGGTGGTACCAAGTATGGTCCCTATCTTGATGATATTGCAGACTTCGTGAGCTTTGGGCTAGCACCCGCTTATGTCATGATAAAATCAGGAGGTGCAATTGCATGGGTTTTTGGTGCTGCATACATTGCTGGTGTTGCCTTCCGTCTAATCAGATTTGTAACCGTTGATAAAAAACGGACAGATCTTCCAGATGGTGTTTTTAACGGACTCCCCAGCCCTGCAGGTGCATTAGTAGTTCTCGGCGCATCTCTGGTTGTACCCTCAAATTTGCTGTGGGTCGTCGCGATTATCTCCGTCTTCTTAATGGTCAGTAAAATCCAGTTTGCCCATTTTGGCAGGGTGATCTTAAAAAAAATCCCGAAGCCATTATTTTTCCTGGCCAGCGCAACGACTATTGTTCTCATTGCTTTTGTTTTTAAAACAAAAAGCGTGCAGATGTTTGGCTATCTGATTCTTGCTTCGGTCGGAGTATACATGATAGTCGGCAGAAGATTTCTCCGTTAGTCCCGATATTTCATAAAAACTATTTTATTTCAGAATATTATGAATATTGCCAAACCAATGATTGGCGATGCAAAGTGTACTGTCCCTTATTACCATCATTATTCACCCTTCGGGCGCGTACAATATCTGGGCTGGAACATTTGGATAAGATGTCATACCAATATGAAGAAGTACATGATTTCACCCTAGAAGCAGTTGGTTGATCAGAATTCGGAACCTCATCATTTATACTCAAACTCAGCTTTCATTCTCAGAATACTTGGTTTACTCCTCCACGACCCTGGAAAGTAAAATTCCACCGATTATAAAAAGAAAGAGAATACTCAAGACCCCCCAGCGGGTATCACCGGTTAGCCGCCCTACAATTCCCATTAAAAAAGGTCCTGATATTGCAGCGAATTTGCCGAAAACATTGTAAAAGCCAAAAAACTCGGCACTTTTTTCAGGAGGGATAAGTTTTCCAAAATAGCTTCTGCTGAGAGCCTGGATACCACCCATGGCCGAGGCCACCATAAAAGCAATAAGCCAAAATACAGCAGTCCGGATGGCGATATCTTCAATCGAAGGAAGAAAAAAGGCGAGCAGTGTAACGATGATGTAGACACCAATCCCAGCAAGCAACATTCGCTTCGCCGTAAAAACAACAGCAAGCCTGCCGAACAAAAGAGCAAAAGGGAAAGCCACTATCTGGATAAAGAGGAGAACTACAATAAGCAGGGTAACGCCAAAACCCAGGTCGCGACCATACGCGGTGGACATCGAGATGATGGTGCCAACACCATCAATATAGAAAAAGTATGCCACTAAAAACATAAAGGCTTGCTTGTGTTTCTTAATTTCATTCAATGTCTGCCATAGCCTGGAAAAGCTGGCGGAGAAAGATGATGATGAAGTTTCCAGATAATAATGCTGTTGGAGGTTCTTGATTGCTGGTATAGCAAGAAACAACCACCAGACAGCGACTACAATGAAACCGATTTTAGTCTGTAAAACTGGTAGACCACTTGTCATGCCACCACTGAGAATAATGCCAATCACTACAACAAAGGGGATGACGCTGCCAATATAGCCATAGGCATAGCCCTTGGTCGAAACAGAATGCATTCTTTTCACTGTTGTTACATCGACAAGAAAGGCATCGTAAAAGATATTTGCCCCAGCCCATCCAACCTTTGCCACAATGAAGAGAGATAAGCATAACAACCATTGTCCCTGCTGAACGGCAGGCAGTGCTAAGTTAAAGGACAACCCCAATCCCAGGAAGAAGAGAAAAAATAGTTTTTTTCTCCCTTTATAGTCTGCCATTGCCCCCAGAATTGGCGAGAGAAGCGCAAGTACAAGAGATGCTGCAGAGTTAGCAAATCCCCAATGAGCGGTGGAAATTGCACCGCTAAGATGAGATGCAGCAAAATCCTTGAAAAAGATGGGCATGATAGCAGTTACCATGACAAGAACGAATGCTGAATTTCCAACATCATAGAGAATCCAGCTACGTTCCTCTTTGGTCATCTTATTTTTAAATGCCATACTCGATCACTCCGCACTCTGTAAACAAACAGATCTTCTTCCGGGCATTATAGAATGAAAGCTGATGATATCAATAACGAAAAGAAATAAAAGGTATAAAATGGCAATGAATGGGACCAATCTACCACAAACACACCTTCTCAATACTGCCTCTGATTTTAGGCTAAACAGCATCTTTACACACGCAAAATATTATGGTTGACAACCATATAAATCAAACGATTGAGGTTTTATTATGTGACTGGTGAAAGAATGAAAAAAAAATCTTGCTCATGTAGTTGAAACAAATAAAGTATATTGAAGTAGGACTGGAAAAACTCTCTGCTCAAATTGATTTTTCTCTCTCGTTATACTACACTTTAATATGCTCCTTTAAAAATGTATCTGCTATCACAGAGCCACACCTCCAATGAAAATCATTTATTTAAGGTGTTAGTTGGGCAGATCAGAAAATAGGGGGATAGCACTCAGGGGAACAAGAATATCATTTTCAGGAGGTGAGTGTGATGATTCAGAACAGCAATAAACGAACTTCAATGATCGGCAAAGACATTTCCCGATATCCCCAGGTAAAATGCAAGAGATGTGGCATGACTAGAAGAGTTAAGCCAAGTCAGGGGTTCTACTTTTCCCACACAGTCGGTTGGGTTTGCAGGCGTGAGCTAACACGCAGAAAATTAGACGGTTCAGATTAATCCAACCGTGTGATTTCTTCGATAGAGTAAATCACTTCCTATCCCTGAAAATCTCTCAACCAGCTGGTTTAATCTATTCGATAAACCTATTCCCCTTCTACGATAGTAACCTTTACAATGGAGGGGTTCCTCTCCAAATAAAATAAATCTTATAAATCCATACAGACAGGCTTGCCTTCAGAGGTTATACTGTCACAAAACATCATCGAATTGGCCTTTTTCTATCACACTTTCCAGCTCGGTATAGCAGCATCACATTTGTTAGTACACATGCTGATGAGTAGAGGCTTTCACAAATGCAGAGCACTGTTAATGAGAAATAATAAAGGGATTTCCAAACTCCCATAAAAAAGGAGGAACCTATGATAGCTAATCTACTCTGTGGTAAAGAAACTATTACTC
>CAZWVC010000256.1:0-6296 GCA_964637245.1 uncultured Desulfocapsaceae bacterium | reverse complement strand
GCTATCGAAGTCCCTCAAGAAGAAACTTCAAAATATGGCATTTTAGATGCCGAACAAGCGTATAATGGTACCCTTAGAATTAAATCAATGATTGAAAAGCCATCTCCTGAGGATGCTCCCTCAAATCTTGCAGCCATCGGGAGATACATATTTACCCCCCGCATATTTGATTTCTTAGGAAGACTTCAAAAAGGTGCTGGTAATGAAATACAACTTACCGATTCGATGGTATGTCTACTGGAAGAACAGCCTATCTTTGGCTACAAATTTCAAGGTACCAGATTTGATTGTGGTGATAAAGCTGGCTTTCAAATGGCCAACTTAGCTTTTGCATTAGAACATCCGGAAATTAAAAATACTCTGGAGAAATATATAGGAGATTTCTTCACAAACACCAAAATAAATTGATTATTTACAAACTGTTATACAAGTACCAGCATAGTATACCTTTCTATATCTCGAGAATTCAACATCTATCTGCTGATTTTTCTCCTTTAAACTATTAGGTCTCGTTGAACTTGAAAAGCCAATCCTAAGTTGATATATGTTTGAATTCAAATGAAAATATGTTAAACAAAGTTTTTTCTATCTGACAAAAGTAAGCAAAAAACTCCTAAAATGTTATACTAAAGTATAAAGGTTATCAGACTTTTTATCTGGTAAAGAATTGAATATTCTAACGACTTGTATCTGCAAAACAGATATCAACTGGATAATTCATTACTCGCTTGTCTAGTTAGCAGATGATGGTTTATTGTGTAGATGTATTGCCAAGGTCTTCGTTTTATTAACAATAAGCAATTTGGTAGGCTAAATGTATCTCTCCTTCTATCACCTCAAGCACAAACCTTTCCAAATCAGTACAGATCCAAGGTTTCTTTGGTTGGGTGAAAAGCACGAGGAGGCCCTGGCAACCCTTCGTTACGGTGTTCTCGACAACAAAGGTTTTCTGCTCCTTACCGGTGATGTAGGTACTGGAAAAACTACACTACTTAACGCCCTACTGCGTACCCTAGATAAAAACACCTTTGTCGCATTCCTCCGTGATCCCGCTTTGGAGCAACTCGATTTTTTCCAATATATCGCTCATGCCTTCGGCATGAAAATAGATAATATTAACAGCAAGGTTTCCTTCCTCATACAATTTGAAAATTTTTTGCAGGATGCATACACAAATAAACGAAAAGTTCTGCTGATAATTGATGAAGCACAAAGAATGAGTCAGGAGATCCTTGAGGAAGTTCGCCTTCTATCCAATATTGAGCATGAAGAGAGTAAGCTCTTAAATATTTTCTTTGTGGGCCAAATAGAGTTCAACGATATTATCCACCTTCCTGAAAATAGAGCTCTTCGTCAACGTATAACGGTAAATTATAATATCGAGGAGTTATCTGAGGAAGAAACGAGAAAATACATCAAACATCGACTCGATATCGCTTCTTCAAAAGAAGAAATTGGCTTTTTCACTCCTGTTCAAAAAAAGGATAACGGGGAATATGTTCGGCAGGGATTGAGACTCCCACTACCAGAAGTTAGAGAAGAAATATTTACTATAGATGCGATTAAAGAGATCTATGCGTTCTCAAAAGGTTACCCTCGTCTAATAAATATAATATGTGACAGAGCGTTATTAACTGGTTTTGTGGAAGAATCTAAGTCAATCACCCTAAAACATATTAAAGAATGTATTCAAGAACTTGAGATTCCTCACAATAAAGAAAAAATCGTTGTTCGCCAGAAATCGGTGACATCACTCAAGAATAGTCTTGAACAACTCAACAGAGAATTTGAAGAGAAACGGAGGCTAGAAGCTTTACAACAAAAACAAAAAGAAGACTCACCAAGAGATATAATAAAGCGACTGGAAAACGTAAAGGAACCTATTGACGACTTTCAGGAAACCCAAGAAGATAATTCTGAGCCACAAGACATTGTAGATCAAGCAAATAGCCACAACCATACTTCTACAAGCAAGTATGCGGAGGATATGTTAGGTCATGAAGAAGAGACAACTGATAACTCCGTAAACCTCTCACCGGAGAAGGAACACAGTTATCTTGAAGAACCATTGAATCATCATGAAGAACCAATCATTCATGGTATCAAAAACACCAATACGAGAGAAATACTAGATGAACTTGCAAGACTTACCAATGACAATGCAAGTGCAAGAGAAGTACCAATAACCATAAATGATTCTCATAATTCATCATCTGATTATTCTAATTCAAATAAACCTTCAAGCTCAAGGAAGTTGATAATAGTTGGTATATTATTTGCCATTGTCCTCTATGTTTATCTTCTGTTGAGTTCGGAGAATTTTTCAAGTAATGAAACAACAAACCAGAATCTATCTAAAAGCGCTATTCAATCATCCACAAAGAAGATATTCGATGGGGAAAAAAAGGTTCAATCTAAGGAAAATACAACAGCTAATGACAATGTACAAGAAAGCACTATTTTACAATCAGACCTAAAAAAAAAGCCAGACCAAACAGCCATTATAGAAAAAGTAATTACACCAGCCCTGAATAAAAAACCATCATCGCAGAATGTCACAAATTCCTCTCATGTTAAGAATTCACCTGCAAAACAATCCCAAAGTCAAAAAGCAGTAGGCAAAAAAGGGCAAGTTCCGGCATCAATTAGAAATGGGCTTGAAATTAGAGAACCAACAATAAATCAGGCTGAGACAGCGAACACTGAACCAATTACTAATAGAATACAACAATTAAAATCTCTTATTACCTTTGAAAGGCTCATTGTTCCTTTTCCTACTGATTCTAGCCTCCCACAATTAGACTCTTTAGAAACTTTAAATAAATTGGTTGACTCATTACTCCTCCACCCATCATTTGAGGTTACCCTACTTTATCTTATAAAAACGAAAAGCAGTACTGCGGAAATCGACAATCTTTCTGAATTTAGGGCAAATGCTCTTAAAAGCTACTTGATGGGCAGAGGCTTGGAAGATTCAAGAATTACTATCAAACGGTTAGATGTTTCGAAAACGTCAAAATCTGAAATTAATGATTATCCGAGAAAGACAGCAGATCGCTGGGTTGCAATAGACGTAAATCGCTAGATCATATCTCCTATTGCAACTCATATATCAGTTACCTAATATTCCATCAAATATAGTTACCTGTGCCATAGCGAATGGCCTACCTTTCCTAACAAAAAAAACCACCTCCACTCATTTTTTCCATACTTCCTAGTAATAAAAATAATCCATTATGTTCTTATTTGAAACTACCTTCGCGGTTATGATGGATATGTATTTTTCTCCGACTAGACTACAGTTTTTTTTCTTCAAACACATTGCTATGAAACTGATATAAATAAGGATTCACCTAGGAATAGGTAAAAATACCTATCCAAAAACAGGTATTAGTGCCTATTTCCTTTTTTACCATCACGTGTTACAAGTAGATTATCGATTGAATGGGGAAATCAGTCGATATCGAATAGCAAAGGGGAGGGAATAATGAAAAAGTTGCTGACTTATATATTTTTCGCTGTAGTGTTTACTGCAAACACAACATTCGCGACACCGCTACTAGAAAATAAGATTTCAATCAATGACCATCTGGTCATCAATGATTTTGTTCCTCTTGACACCATTAGCTTTGAGAAATTGCCAAGGATCGATGGAGATGTCAACCTAAAATCTGAAATCGTTCAGACAAATGATGGCTTGCAGATAGGTTTGACTTCATCGTGGCTATCTCAAACTCCAATGCGCTGGTGGCATTCCCTGCAAGGCTGGAATGAATGGGTAGATCAAACTCAGTCCAGGTCTGTACCGGAACCGGCTACTATGTTATTATTTGGTTCGATTCTTGCCGGATTAGCAATGGTAACTCGAAGGAGAATGAAAAAATAATTTTATTTCTCCTTGTGATTTACACACTGGTTTACTCACTTTAAACACGCTCAACATTTTGGACCAAAAACCGAAGTACTTGAGCGTCGAGTAGGATCATTATAAGTACCTCCCACTGTATCACCAATCTGTAGCTTTAGTCTTAAGTTTATAACCTTATTCACCCACATTAACGTTAACCTTTCGTCCACTTTTGGTAAAAGCTTTCAGCTTTTTGTTTTTCCGGGAATTCCTGACTCATATTTATACATTTATGCAATTCGGCCAAAGCCTCTTTATCTGCTTTTTGTGCTTTTAACGATAGTGCCAGGTGATATCGCAAAGTTGGTTCCTGTGGTAGCAGTGATACTGCCTCCCTAAACTGGATTGTTGCTAATCCATATAATCCTTTGAGATAATAAGCATATCCCAAAGTATCACTTATGGCAGGACTATTTGGTTGGGCTTTTTTAGCAAGCTTGGCTAGCCTTAGAGCTTCTGTAAGGTTTGCGTCTTTATCTTGCATAATAAGCCAAGATAAATTGTTAGCAGCAGGTGCAAAATTCCCATCAAGAGATAATACTTTTTGATATTCTATCTTTGCCTCAGCTCTATTTCCTGATTTTTCCAGGAGTATCGCATAGCCCATTAATGCTGGAAGTGATTTAGGGTTTATTTTTAATAACTTGCTGTACTCACTGAGTGCCAGCTTTATATTTTGGTTATTCTGCTGAATGGTTGCGAGTTTGATATATGATCTTGGTTCACCAGGATCCATTTGTTGTAGCTGTAAGAATACTCTTCTAGCGTTAACCAAATCTCCTATACTAAAGTAGAGATCTCCTAAAAGAAGAAGATGTTCAGGTTGGGTAATATTATCACTTACATGCCTTTGTATTCGCTCAATAGCCTTATCAAATCTTTTTTTACGGCTATAAATTTCTGTAATTTTAGCCAAAGCAGGAGTAAAAGATGAATCAAGCTTAAGTACATATTCCAGTAACACCAAGCCTTCATCTATCTCGAGCCTAGCTATTTTAGCCAATGATAAATTGTATAGAATATCGGTATTTTCAGGAAGCAGCACATTTATCTCTTCAAACAATTCCAGTGCCCTATCTATTCTATGTGTGAAGAGATAACTCTGCCCCAGTATCATAGCTGCCTGGATATTCTGAGGATTCAAATTCAGTGCCGTATTCGCCTCCATTTCTGTGTGAAAGAAGTCCCTTTTATGTAAATGGTGGTGAGCGAGCAACGTATGTGCTCTCGAATCTTGTTTTAGGAATCTCATTGCCTGATTAGCTGCAGCCTGGGATTTTTCCAAATTACCACCCTTCAATTCAGCCAATGAAAGCTGAAAATAGGCTTCTCCCCAATCCGGATAAGCTTGTATTAAAAAATTGAGAGTTGTTATGGCTTGATCGGTTTTCCCCTGTTTAATAAAAAATTTTGCCTTGATAAGATTTGCGAGTGGAAGTTGATTGTCTTGCTTAAGAATAGTATCAATAATATCTTTAGCTACTTCATATTTTTTCCTGTTAAAACAAACTTCAGCTAACCTCTCCATTACCGTTAAGGGCTGCTCACTTACGGAAAGAGCTTCCCGAAGTATACTTTCGGCCTCTTCATCCATATATGATTGAGAATATATTTCTGCAGCTTGAAAATAAGTATGGACATCGTAGATATTGGAAGATATTGCCTTTCTGATAGCTAATTCACCCTCTCGTTTTTCTTCCCTTGCGAAATGGTATGCAGCTAATTCTAATAGTGGTTCAGGCATATTGGGAAAGATATCAACTGCTTTAAATAAGTACTCCCATGCCTTCTCATGGTTGTTTTGATCCATATAGTAGGTGGCAAGGAGTCGATAGGCCTCCATGTTTTTAGGATTTAATTCAAGTGCTTTGAGTAAATCCGATTCTGCCAGACGATATATCTTTTTGTTATAGAGTATTTTAGCACGTAAAACAAAAAATGAATCTTTTTGCGGTTTTAATGCAATCGCCATTTCAATTGCCAGTTCTGCCCTATGGTCGTTTCCTTTCTTTAATTCTATATTGGCCAATACTGCTAAAGCTTCTGCATGCGATGGCTGGTGCTCAAAGATCTTATTTAGGTACTCTCTGCTCTCTGTATATTTATTCTGTATAAAATAAAATTCTGCCGTTTTGAGATGTGCATCTATATTATATCGATCAAGTCGCGATACTTTTTTTAGTGCTTCAAAAGCTCTCTTATATTCTCCTATATCAATATACAAGAGACCAAGTTGATAGTGAGCAGTGACGAAGTTCTCATCTATCCTTAAAGCATTATGAAATGCACTTTCTGCTTCTTGAAATTTTCCAACACGCATATACTCAAGTCCGCGATCCAAATGGGCTTGTTTTTGTACCTCACCATCTGAGCATGATAAAAGTATCAT
>CAZWVC010000255.1:0-6388 GCA_964637245.1 uncultured Desulfocapsaceae bacterium | reverse complement strand
AATGGTGGACAACGGCGTTTTAGTACTTGAATCGCTCTCCCAGCGCCCCTACGACCTGATCCTGATGGACTGCCAGATGCCCGAAATGGATGGCTATCAGGCAACTGAAGCGATTCGTAAGCAGGAGGCTGAATCCGATGATGAGCACATCCTTATAATTGCTCTGACCGCACACGCTCTTGCAGGTGATCGTGAACGTTGTCTTGCTGCTGGAATGGATGGGTATATGAGTAAACCTTTCCGGCAAGACCAGATGCAGAATATGTTACTGCAATACTGTCGCGATAAGATGATTCATAAACGGGGAGCTACAGAAACTCCCCCTAAGGAAATTGAAACTCCAGTCGTACCAGCAGATTCGCAAGAGAAGATCGCCCCACAACCGATACCAGCAGAGGAATTGGCTGTTGATTTTTCTGTGCTTGAGGATCTTCAAGTCCTGCAGGTTGAGGGTGAGCCAAGTATTATAGAAAAGGTAGTGCTTGCCTATCTCAAAGGAGCTACACCATTACTTGACTCATTGCGAAATTATAAAAATACCAAGAACATACAGGATGTCAAGGTCGCCTCTCATACACTGAAATCCAGTAGTGCAAATGTTGGGGCAATATCACTCTCAGAATTGTGTCGTCGTCTTGAGTTAGAGTCCATGCAAGGTTCCACAGAAAACATTGATAAACTCACCTCAGCCATCGAAAAAGAATTTTCATCTGTTGAGAAAACCCTAAAAAAACAGCTATCTTTAGCATGATCGGATATAAGCCATCTTTGGAAAAACCCATAGCATTAGTCATTGATGACGACCCATCAATGCGTATTGCCATGCACGCCGCTCTCACAAAATCGGGATTTACTGTCAAGGAAGCAGACAGCGGCAAAGAGGGTATTGAGTTATTTCAAAGCGAAAGACCGGACCTGATCCTGCTTGATGTGGTAATGCCAGAATTAGATGGTTATGATACCTGCGAACAGATCAGAAAACTTTCTGGCGGAAGATATGTGCAGATTCTCATGGTGACCGGTTTAGATGATACAGACTCTATAGAACGTGCGTTTGAAGTGGGTGCTAGCGGTTTTATCGCCAAACCGATTAACTGGGCGATGCTTGGTCATCGCGGAAAATATATGGTTCGGGCTGGACGTGCTTTTCAAGAGCTCGATCGCAGCAAGAGCCGACTTGCAAAAACCCAGGAGCTTGCCCAGCTTGGTAATTGGGAGATTGACCTGATAACTAATGATTTCAGCTGCTCAAGCGAGGCACGTAATCTTCTGGGAATTCAAGAAAAAAGTGCTTTCATTTCATTTAACAGCTTTTTCGCAACCATTATAGATGATGAAAAATCGATGGTTGAGGAGAAGGTTAAAACAGCTTTAGAGGCAAAAAAATCATTCAGTGTAAACTATCGTATTGCCCACCCGGACGGTTCTGAACGGTATATCCTCAATCATGGCGAAGTTGTCCATAATGATCTAGATGAACCGGAAATCATGCTCGGCGCCGTTCAAGATGTGACCCAGTTAAAAAAGGCAGAGGAGGAAATTCGCTACCTGGCATTTTACGATGGCTTGACTGGACTTGCCAACCGTATGCTCTTTCAGGATCGCTTGAACAAGGAAATACAAACGGCACAACGACATGACCAAAGTTTTGCCCTTCTATACCTTGACCTTGACCAATTCAAGAGAATAAACGACACCTTCGGTCACCACATTGGAGATGAGTTTCTCAAAAAGGTCTCCGCTGTCTTACAAAGATGTATCCGTGCATCAGACTCTGCCTCCAGGATGTGCGATATTCACCAGGACGCCATCATTGCCAGCCTCGGTGGTGATGAATTTACCCTTATTCTTTCAGATATCAAAGATCCAGAAAATGCTGCCTTGGTAGCCAGAAGAATAATCAAGGAAATGCCCAAGCCCTACCTGTTAGATGGGCATGAAATAGCGACGACGACCAGTATTGGGATAAGCATTTATCCTACCGATGGAACGGACGCTAATGAACTGCTCAAGCATGCAGATTCGGCAATGTATCAAGCCAAGAGCAGCGGTAGGAATAACTATCAATTTTTTAAGAAATCATTAAACATTGCCACTGTTGAACGCTTTTCCCTGGAAAGAGATATAATAAAAGGAATCGAACGAGGTGAGTTCACCCTGCACTATCAACCTAAAATAGACACACATACCCGCTCAATTGTCGGGGCAGAAGCACTTATCCGCTGGCAGCATCCAGAACGAGGGCGAATTCCGCCATTCAAATTTATCCCCATAGCTGAAGAATCCGGCAAAATAATCGAAATCAATAAATGGGTTATAAAAACTGCCTGCAAACAATGGCAGCAATGGCAACGTGATGGTTTCAATCCCGGAGTTGTAGCGGTAAATCTTTCCGGCTATCAATTTGCCCAACAGGATATTCTTGCAACAATCAGTGATGGGCTCAATGCGGTAGGTCTTGATCCTCAATTTCTGGAGATTGAGATAACCGAAAATATCCTCATGCAGGAAATCAAGCAAACAGCAGCCGTTCTCCAACAAATCAAGAAGATGGGGGTCAGCATTGCTTTGGATGATTTTGGTACTGGTTACTCCTCATTGAGCTATCTGGCGACTTATCCCGTGGATACCATTAAAATTGATCGATCATTCGTGGAAGACTGTGTCAACAAGCCGAATAATATTATTATCATCAAAGCCATTATCGCTCTGGGACATAGTCTGGGTATGAAAATAGTTGCAGAAGGTGTTGAAGTTGACGAAGAATTTGTAACTATCCGCGAGTTTGGAGCAGATGAAGCTCAAGGCTACTATTTCTCCCGTCCAGTACCTGCTGGAGAATTTGTAAAATTACTGACAGGCAGCACCCTCTAGTCCAGATATTTTTTACTTCTCTCTCCCTCTCAATTAATCAAGTTAACCTATTTTTATTATAATTCTTGCATAAGTTTGCCTTCACTTTAACCCTATTGAGCATTACCTTTGCAACTAATATGTAGATTGAAGATTCTTACAATTTCTACGAGTTTGCTACTACCAGGAAAGTCTGACTAGAAAGTTGTTTTTTGCCTTTATGAAATTACCAATAAAAGCAACTCTTAACTGATATGTAATAATATATGCCGTTCGGAGGTATGAAGGTATGTATAGATTAATATATAAAAGTAGAACTACCCAAAAACTCGACAAAGAAACATTCAGGGACATTCTCTACACCAGTGCACAAATGAATGGCGCCAGTGGGGTAACAGGAGCTTTGCTTGCCACTCGTACTCATTATCTCCAGTTTCTCGAAGGTGAATATGATTCTGTGAATGATACTTTCTCGCGCATCATAGAAGATTCACGCCATAGCAAAGTAGAGCTCATTTCTTTTAGGCCTGTTGATGAACGTCTCTTTTCCGCCTGGGAAATGAAAGGTTTCGGTATCTTTCAGTTAAACAAAGATCTTGAGGCACTGCTGAAGGATAAATATGGCGAAGAGGATGGAGGAGTCCGCTTTCCCCATGAGGAATCAGATTCGCTTTCCCTTCTCAATGACGTAAAAATGATCGAAACCTATAGTTAAAGCACTACTCGACATTACACTTACAGACTTGCCAGCCATCTGCTGTAACTTACTACTTGTTAATCCTTAAACTTCTTGTTTTTTGGGATAACGTTGGGTTGCCATAATATCACAGATTGACTTTCTGAATCATAGTCTCTCAATAACCGGTTTAGCTGTTTGAAATTTGATATCTTGAAGAAAACGATATGGACTCAATAACTCAAGCGACTCTCGGTGCTGCAGTAGGACACCTCTGCTGGCACAATCAAATTGGCCGCAAGGCAATATTTATTGGCGCTGCCATCGGTACAATTCCGGACCTTGATATAGTCGTGTATCCCTTTCTTGATAAGGTGCAGCAACTTTACTGGCATAGGGGTGAATCCCACTCGGTTTTTTTTATGCTTTTAGGGGCTATTCCAACAGCGTGGCTACTTTCCAGATTGTTCAAGGAGAAAGAACTTAACTTTACACTCAGCTGTTTGGGGGCATTTCTCATTTATTCAACCCATATTCTGATTGATGTCTTTACCATCTATGGTACGCAACTGCTGGCACCTATATCGAGAAAGGGCTTCGCATTTGGCAATTTTTTTATCATTGATCCATTATTTACCCTACCCTTGCTGATTGGCTTAGCTTTGGCTTATCTACTCAAACCTCCCTGGAGTATACGGATGAATGCACTAGGTTTGGTTGCTGTAAGCTGTTATGCCATTTGGTCTCTATCGATGCAAACCATAGCCAAAGATAAATTCCATGTGGCTATGGATAAATCAGGCTATGAAATAAAGCGTCAATTGACTTCTGCAGGAGCTTTCACCACCTTTTTATGGCGTAATGTAGCAGAAACATCTGACGGGTTTCTCCTAGGCTACTGGTCTTTATTTGATAATCCAAATCAAGACATTGAATTTCATTATATCCCAAAACAGGCAGAGACAATTGCAGCTATCAGGGATACGAGGAAATTTAGGGTAGTAGAGTGGTTTTCCAAAGGCTGGTGGTGTGTAATGGCAAGTGATGAGGATACGGCAAGAGTAGTTGATCTTCGTTTTACTGAGATTCCATCTACACGAAATCAACACCACCAATTATGGAATTGGCCCTTTGCCTGGAAATTTGATCTCGACAAAAAGGATCAACAACCTCTACAGGCAGTAATTCCCAAGGTTGATAATCCTTTTCACACTCTCTATCTACTAGCCCACCGGATCAAGGGCGGTAAAGGATGGCTCAATGATTCTGGAGAAGTCAAGGTGAGTATGGTATCTGACGAAATTAAGAAACGATGACCGCCAAGCTAAGAATATCAAGATGATAAAAGTGATGAGAAAAAGACCATATCACAGTTGAGCTTACCCGGCTATTCCCTAACATACATTGATTTCTCCAATTCTATCTATATAGTGGTACTATTCGTGGTATCTATATCTAAATCGCTGAATGAAACACATTTTTAATAGAAGCTACTTTTTAAAGTTGACTATCAAACCTACAAGGAGATCGAATCATGAATATTAGTGACCTTTTGCAGATGGGTGCCTCAATTTTTCAGAAAAGCAACCTCAGTGGGAATGCTGGCACCAATGCTGACCTTTCCTCCATTATTTCTGCGTTTGGAGGATTAACCGGTAGCAAGGAAGGTTTTGATCTCGGGGGGTTGCTTAAGAATCTTAATTCAGGTGGACTAGAGGATATTGCAGGTTCCTGGTTGGGTGATGGTGCCAACAAGAATATCTCACCTGACCAACTTAGCAGTATTTTAGGCCAGGATAAAATTGCCGAATTTGCCTCAAAGCTTGGTCTTAGTGAGAATGAAGCATCGGGAGGCCTTTCAGAAGCTTTGCCTCAAATGGTGGATAAAGCCAGCAGTGGCGGCTCACTTCTTGATGCGTTTGGCGGAATTGAAGGTTTGGCTGGAATGGCCGGAAAGCTATTCAAAAAATAGATAATTCTTTCTTCTATAGATGATTTGATTATTCTGCAGTTTTGGAAGATATTCTTCGAGGGATTAGTATGATCTTTCTGGGTAGCTTTGCTATTGGCTACCAGAAAGATTAAAATAACCAGATGAATTCATCTGATCAAAACTTATTACCCATACTCCTCTGTAAAATTTTTTTCTCTGCCATGTCTGGTGTTAAATAAGAAGAGTTGTATTTATTCCAGTGATAGTAAGTGGACAATAATTCTAATTGCCTGTGAATTGGGCTTGCAGACGAATAATTCAATAAAAATATTTTATGCTCTTTTTCTTTATACTGCGCAGTCCTAAAATGTTATTATGAACATCTTAGCTCATTTATACCTCTCCGGCAGCTCAGATCAAATAATGTTCGGGAATTTCATCGCAGATTTTGTCAATGGAGAAGAAGCAGATTCCTATCAAAAAGAAGTTTTCTCGGGAATTCTCTTGCACCGGGAAATCGACCAATTTACTGATAGACACAGCCAGGTGGCCCTAAGCAAAAAGAAACTCTGGCAGAGACACAGGCATTATTCAAGAGTTATTGTTGATATCTTTTATGATCACTTTCTTGCCAAAAACTGGAATAATTACAGCGACATCCCTTTAGAGAAATTCGCCCATCATGCTTATTCCATTATAGGGAACTACGAACATCAGCTGCCCCAAAAAGCTAAACACATTCTCCCCCATATGATTGCTAATAATTGGCTGGTAAATTATAGGAAATTAGAGGGCATCAACAGAGCTATGCAAGGAATGGCAAGGCGAGCCTCCTTTCCATCTGAAATGGCTGGTGCTATAGATGATTTACAAAAATATTACTCTAACTTTGAAAAAGACTTTAAGATATTTTTTCCACAGCTTGC
>CAZWVC010000254.1:0-6398 GCA_964637245.1 uncultured Desulfocapsaceae bacterium | reverse complement strand
CCCGGTCCGGCACCAATAAAATAGACAGGGTTTGTCATTATTTCCTCACTATCATAGTCGAAAAGTAATGCAGTTTTTCAGTTGCAGCAGTTTTGAGGTCATGTCTGATGCGCTGTTCTTTATGGCTAGTTCGCTCAACCAATACCGCCTTATCAAGTAAGTTCAACTCATCCAGCACACCTACCAGGCGTTCCATGACCCGGTGGACCTTCATCAGCACAATACAGTCAAATATGCTAAGAATTTCTTTGAGTTTGCTGTCTTCAAAGGTTGCCGGAATAACCACCATTCGTTCATCACCCAAACAGAGCGGCACTGCTGCTGCCGCTGAAGTAGCTCCAATTGCCGAGACCCCAGGTATAATTTCCACAGTCATATCCTTTACATTTTCCATCAGTTTCTCGAAAACATAGAAGCCGGTACTATAGATTGCGGGGTCACCAAGGGTAGGAAAAGCCACATCCATTCCCTTTGCCAGATGACCGGCAATGATCTGCGCTGCTTCCTGCCAGGCCTGTTCAACCTCAGGATCTGCTGGTTTGCCAGCATGTACCTTTTTCATTGGAAAGTGATGGGTAAGAATTTCTTTCTGCTCACCGTTGATTACTCCAGAGGCAATGGTCAATGCCGTACTCGTACCATTTTTGTGTGCAGCAGGAGCAAGCCATACAGGACTCTGCTTGAGTATGCGTACCGCCTTTAGAGTCATCAGCTCGGGATCTCCCGGGCCTACCCCTACAACATAGAAATGTCCCTTCATTTTTTTCCCACCATGATGGTAATAGGATTAAAGCTGACCGGACCATCTGGTCCTGATCTGCTTAACGTTAGAGTACTCGTTTCAACTTGTAACCCGGATTTTTGCAGCAGCCCAGGTGCCTGGTCGATGGTTTTGGCAGTAACTCCGTTGACCACTACTCTGCCCTTTGCAGCGAGCCGTGGCACTGTGGTCTTGATGATTTTTTCCAAATCTCCTCCGCTGCCACCGATAAAGACCGCATCAGGGTCTGGTATATATTCAAGCTGCTGTATTGCTGATCCGGCCACAGGAACCACATTGTAACATTTGAATGTGCAAATGTTTTCTTTGATATTGGCAAGCTCTTCAGCCTTCTTTTCAACTGTATAAACAGTGAGCTGTGGGTTTAGAGAGGCTGCTTCAATTGATACCGAGCCGCTGCCACCACCAATATCCCAGAAGATCCCGGTGCGGGGTAAACGCAAACGATGCAGCGTTGCTGCCCGTACCTCGTTTTTGGTAATCAGACCTCTGCTGTGGGCTAACTCTTGCTCGGAGAGGCCGAAGCAAGACCCAGGTTTTTTCCATGGAAATTCCAGGAGCAGCACATTCAACTCGCTGAAATCCATGGTGGCAACTTCGACTAATGAGGCACTAATTATCTTTTCGCCTGACAAACCCAAATTCTCAGCCACATGCATAAGGCATTGCTGTTGAACAGATTCCTCGCCGATCAGCTCGAAATAGCTGATAAGTTCCTTGGCAATGGCTTTTGGTGTGTTTTTCTTGTCGGTAAAAGCAAAGGTCTTTGAATTACCCAACAGCAGGGTTGGAAGATGACTTCCTGTTCTGCCATGCAGTGAAACAATGGCAGCATCATCCCAGGGTATCTTAAATCTGGCGAATGCCTCCTGCATTGAAGATAACGCCGGAATAAAAGAAATTTTATTTTTGCCGAAATGGTGGAGAAGCCGTTTGCCTATACCATAGAAAAGCGGGTCTCCACTGGCAAGAACTGCAACACTGCCCTGTGAAAGCTCATTCTCTATTTTTGCTACCGCTTCGCTCAAAGGAGTGATTGGGAAAATCGCCCCATGGTTGCTGACAACCTGCTGAGCCAGACGATCTCCACAAACGATAAGTCGGCACTCTTCAAGAATTTTGTGCTGGTAATCCTGAATTCCTGATCCGGCTATGCCTAACACCATTATCTCAGACATGTTCCACCACCCTGGCATTGGCATCCACCAAATATACCTGTACCTCTTTTTGGGTAACCTTATGTCCGTAATCGCGGGCTCTATAACAAACGGTTTTGACGATATCGTAACGTTTAGCAGCCATCAGATGGCCATACATTTCTCTGGCAGTATTAGAGTTCTTGAGTTTTCCCAGCAAAGGAGCAGCTGTTGCCCCACACTTTTCCAAAAAGGTGGCAGCATCTTGCATTTCCAAGGCTCCGTGTCGCACATGAGTCTGGGGAATTTGCATTGCTGCTTTCATTATTTTGGCCCACATTCCAGCCAGATGAATTCTTTGAAAATTCATTTCAGCAGCCTTTTGCAACGAGAAATTGAGATAGTCGCCCATCATTGCATATGCTTCGATGGGAAGTTGCAGCACTGATTGCACCCCTTTTTCCGATGTTCTTCCCGTTGAGATGACGATATCATCCAACCCAGCCTCTTTGGCTACACTCATTGAAGCTGCAATGGTTGCTGTCCAGGCATCGGCAGAGACAGGCCTGACAATTCCCGTTGTCCCAAGAATTGAAAGACCGCCAACAATGCCCAATCTGTGGTTAAGGGTTTTCTCGGCAAGTTTGATACCACCAGGAATGGCAATGAAAACTTGTATATTTTGTGATTTCTCCACCTCGAGTACCGCCTGGAAAATCATTTGCCGAGGAACAGGATTGATTGCAGGTTCTCCCACTTCGACGGCCAGACCGGGTTTGGTCACCAGGCCAATACCTTCACCGGCAAAAAGCTGAATATTCTCATGGGCAATGGGGACTTGATCTGCTGGTGTGTCTTCATTTAACAATACAGTAGCGCAAATTTCAGCTCCATTGGTGACATCGGGGTCATCGCCTGCATCTTTGATGATACTGGCCAGGGCTCCTTTGGTGAGCTTCTTGGTTCGTTGCACAGTGAAGCTATGCACGCTTCCATCGGGGAAGGTGAGCTCGACCATTGTGGGTGCAATACCATCCCTGGCAAGAAGGGCTGCAGCCTTTGCTGCTGCTGCAGCACAGGCACCAGTGGTATATCCGTATCGTAACCTTTTCGCCATCACTCTCCAGCAAGCCTGATTATAGCATTTACAATTGCAGCAGCGACCGGACTGCCCCCTTTGCGTCCCAGACTGGTAATGAAGGGAAGATTTGTCTGGTGTAACATTTCCTTGGATTCGGCGGCATTGACAAATCCAACAGGAACACCAACTATCAGTGGATAATCTTTCAATTCATCATTGGTTTTGTAGTGCTGTAATATTTTCAGGAGAGCTGTAGGAGCATTGCCTATTGCTATGATCCCTATGTTTTCGAGCAACCCCAAATCTATTGCCACTTCAGCCCTGGTTTTCCCCGCAGATTTTGCCACACTAACCACTTCAGGATCGGCAATCTTGCAGACGACCTTATTTCCCCATTGCTGCAAGAGTGGTTTACTGATTCCCGTGGCTACCATGTTTACATCTGTGAGAATGTTTTTCCCCTGGCGCAGAGCTGCCAGACCGGTTGTGATGGCACTTTTGCTAATTCGCAGATTATCAGCAAAACTGAAATCACCTGTAGCATGAATGACCCGCTGCACTACTTTAAAGGTTTGGTCATCAAAGTCATGCTCACCAATTTCCTGTTCAATTATCCGAAAACTCTCCGCTTCTATTTCCAGAGGTCCGATCTGTTGTATTGAGACTGACATATCTATCCTTTCTTGCAAAATCCAATAAAGTTTTGTGCTGCTTCCGGGTTATAGCCAAAATGCAGGTGCATATAGCCGCCGACACTACTTTTATAGCGGTATCCCTCTGCTGTACTTCCATTAACATCATAAATCCGCTCAATTGAACTGTCCATCGGCTCAATTCGGGAATAATGAAACTCATGGCCACGCAGCGTGGTGCCGCAAGGCCCGAAGAAGCTTACCTTGTTGGTATTGAGTTCACGGTATCCCAGGCTAGCCCGGCGGGTTTGCATCGCGGCTTTGGTGGGAAACACCCCTGCCAGTGGATGATATCGTCTATCCAGGTCGTTTATTCCCTGGGTAAGATACATGAACCCCCCGCATTCGGCATAAAGCGGTCTATTATCCTCTGCCCAGTTGCGGATATCTTCCAGCATGGTTGTATTGCGGCTCAACTGCTTTGCGTAGAGTTCAGGATATCCTCCGCCTAGGTAGATGCCGTCGAGTTTCTCCGGCAGATGCTTGTCGGTTAACGGGCTAAAATAGCAGATAGTCGCGCCAGCTTGGTTAAAAATATCCAGATTGTCTTGATAGTAGAAGCAGAAGGCCTTGTCTCTGGCAACACCAAGGCGAACGGTCTGATTTTGCGGGTTATTCAGTGGAGCTGGCGATTGGCGGGTTTCACTACCAGCAATTTCAAGCATCCTATCAATATTGATATGGGAGATAATCGTCTCAGCCAGTATGTTAATGCTCTTTTTACTTATCGGTCGTTCTTCTCCCATGTGCAGACCTAGGTGTCTGCTGGGCAGCTTAAATTCAAGAGTCCGAGGAATGTAGCCGAGAATTTCTGCCTGACAATGTTTGCTAATGGCACCCTTGACCAACTCAAAATGTCTTTCTGAACCAATCATGTTGATGATTACTCCTTTGGGAGCAACTTTTGGCAGGAGTGTTTCAAAACCCTTGAGCACTGCCGCAGCACTTTCAGCAGCAGAGCGAGCATCCAACACCAGGACGACCGGAATTCCAAGTTTTTCGGCAAGTGCAGCACTAGATGAGTCACCACCGTCAAACATGCCCATAACACCTTCAATCACTGAAATATCTGCATCAGCTGAATGCAGCTTAAAGCAGTTCCTGGAAAAGTCGGTACCAGCCATCCACAGATCAAGATTCCGGGAAGTCTTGCCGGTGACCAAGGTGTGTAAACTTGGATCAATAAAATCAGGTCCGCACTTAAAAGGCATAACCGAATGTCCAAGCTTTTTAAGGGCGGCCATCAAACCAAGAGTTATGGTGGTTTTTCCAGAGCCGCTATGAGTCCCGGCAATCACTAGGGCCTTTGTCATTGGCTGACTCCTTTAGCAAGAATACCATTAGGGTAGAGGCTGATGTGCAGTTGCCTTATTCCCTCAAGCAGGCGCATGGTGGGCCTGGAAACCAGATGTTCATCAATGAGCACTATGCGGTTGTTTCGAATTGCTTTGATTGTATGGAATCCGGTTTCATTGCGAATTTCTTCAATCCCTACGGGGTTCATACGACCGTGTTGGGCCACGAAAACATCAATTTCACTAGCATGTGCTAGGATTCTTTCTTTTGAATATGCAGCAATATTTGTATTGCGAACCTGTCTGGCATCAGTTGCAATGTTGCGGCCACCAGCTTGTTCCAGAACAAAGAGCGCAATTGACGATGGAGCAAAGGTTTTCATCTTGCGATGCATCGACTCAAAATAGACCCTAGGACGTTCAATCGTGGGAATCAGCTTGACTTCTTCTTGAATCTGCTCAAGTTCTCTGGTGAAATACTTGACCATTTTCTTAGCATCAGCTGTGCGACCGCAGAGTTTACCAAGCTCCTGCCAGTATTGAAAAATTCCATCAACGGAAGTGGGCTGCAGCGAGACGACTGCAATACCCGCTTCTCTTATTTTAGCAATGAGTTGTGGGTAAGATCGTTCAATCATCGGTCTTATGAGAATAAGATCAGGGTTAGTAGCAAGAAAACGCTCGGGATCTTCTCGGTAGGAATATTTCTTTTTATGTAGAATTTCAGGTGGGTAATTATCTGAGAGAGAGATTCCGACGAGCTGGTCGGCAGCTCCCATACTTACGAGGTTTTCGGTATGGGCCGAGTAGAGAGAGATTATCCTATTATATCCCTTTGCTTCAGGTTCTTCATTTGCATTGGCAATAGCTGGTGCAAGATATAGCAGAATCGTAGCGGTGAGAAGTATGGCAACTAGCGAGCAAGACTTAAAAGCTCGATTTTTCTTATCAAAATGTATACAAACCGAATTTCTTACCATTGGTTTAACCCAAGGTTAAGGTGTAGTAACATAAACCGATCAAGATAACGCATAGTGCACGCACACATTGACTCATTATTACCAGTTCGATCGATAATCTTGGTGGGAAAATACCCATATAATACGGCAGCTGGTGTCTCACAGCGCGAATTGGCGCAGCCAGGATATTTCCGGCGAGCAGTGCCAGGACTACTTCGCGGATACCTAGGCTGTTGTTGGCAAGTAGTACAGATGCAGCAGCTAATCCGGCCGAAAACTCAGCAGTAACATGCAATATAATGATCCCTAGACTTTGGGGGTGAAGCCAGCTAAGAAACCAAGCCGAAGCAAATATCTCTTCCAGTGTGTCAAAAACGCCAGCTCGACCAAGAAAAAAGAAGAGTATGTATACAGGCACCATGAACGAAACAATCCTTTTCATTCTCTTCATCAA
>CAZWVC010000253.1:0-6408 GCA_964637245.1 uncultured Desulfocapsaceae bacterium | reverse complement strand
TGAAAAAATTGATAACCTCAACACCATTCCCACTCCGATTGTTTCCATGGATACGGAATTCAACATCACCTATATTAACCCGGCTGGTGCATCTGTTGTTGGTTCTACACCCGATCAGGTCGTGGGCAAAAAATGTTATGATCTTTTTAAAACCCCCCATTGCAGAACCGATAAATGTGCCTGTGCCCGGGCAATGAAAACCGATTCTGTAGTTACCGAACATACCATTGCCAGGCCCGCTGAGGGGGTCATCATCCCTATTAAATACACCGGTGCACCAATTAAGGATGCCAAGGGTAACATCAAAGGTGTGCTTGAGTATGTGCTTGATACAACAGAAGAGACAAAACAAAAGCAGGCTGCTGAGGAAAAGATTGATAATCTCAATACTATTCCAACTCCTATTGTGGCAATGGATACGGAATTCAATGTCACCTATATCAATCCGGCTGGAGCGGCTGTCGTCGGATCAACTCCTGATCAGCTGGTAGGAAAGAAGTGTTATGACCTTTTTAAAACCCCACATTGTAAAACTGAAAAATGTGCCTGTGCCCGGGCAATGAAAACCGATTCTGTAGTTACTGAACATACCATTGCCAGACCTGCTGAGGGGGTCATTGTACCAATAAAATACACCGGAGCTCCGATCAAAGACGCCAAAGGTAATATTAAAGGCGTACTTGAATATGTACTCGATATCACTGAGGAGACCAAACAGAAACAGGCTGCTGATGAGAAAATAAATAACCTCAATGCCATACCCAATCCTATTCATTCCGTGGATATGGATTTCAACATTACCTATATAAATCCAGCTGGTGCCGCTATGGCGAGAACTACCGTTGATGAGGCTGTTGGCAAGAAATGCTACGATCTCTTCAAAAAAGAGATCTGCAATACACCTGACTGTACTGTTCAACAAGCAATGAAAAGTGACTCATCAATTACTACCCAGACTATATCACAACCACATAGTTCGGATATTCCGGTTAAAATCACAAGTGTTTCAATAAAAGATGCCAAAGGCAATGTCAAAGGAGGGCTTGAGTACATAGTCGATGTTACGGCTGAATCTAAAGTAGAAAAAATTATTAACCAATCAAGCGAGCAGGTTTCTGAGCTGGTCACGGATTCTATGGCACAAATGAATCAAGCCACTGCCAATGTGGAGTCCATGAATGAAACCATAGACAAGGAGGTTAAGCTGCTTGATGAGTCAACCGAAACCATTGAGAAAATGGTTAGTTTTCTCTCAAATATGGCTGAAGTCACTACTGAATCAGAAAATTTAACCAACCGAGTCGCCTCCGATGCAGAAGAAGGCAAAAAGGCAAGTACTGATGCAGGAAAAAAGATGGAAGCCATAAATGTCTCCATGGAAGGTAGTAACCAAATGGTCGTCAATCTAGTCCATCAACTTGAGAAAATTGGCAGTTTTGTTGACATCATCAAAGAAATAGCTTCACAGACCAACTTACTTGCCTTTAATGCAGCAATAGAGGCTGCCCGAGCTGGCGATGCCGGAAGAGGATTTGCTGTAGTTGCAGATGAAATTCGGAAGCTGGCGGAGAACAGTTCCAAATCTGCAGTTGATATCGCCAATATTGTCAAAAAAGTAGAAGAGGAATCCCGGGAAACCATTGGCGTCATGAAAGATGGAATGAAGATGTTGGGAGATGGCAGTGAGGTCATTAACACTGCTCTTGAAGCCATGGATAAGATTTCCAATGGTATTGTCACCATTTCCGACTCAGTGAAAGATCTTAATAACAAGACCGATATCCTCAATGAAAATGGTCTGGAAGTAAAAGAGCGGATTACCAGTGTTGTATCTTCATCCCAGGCGAATAAATCGGCAGCTCAATCGGTTAATTTCTCTATTGACGGTACCGTGGAGGCTCTTAAAAAACTTGAGGAATCCTCACAGACTCTCAACAAGGTTATTGGTGAGATGTAATGATAAACTCCGGGCAGACGCTGATTCTGTCCGGAGTAGTTTTTCCATGCGGGTCAATAATCACTTCTAAAGGTCACAGAAATAGCCATGGAAGAAGCAATCCCTCTTGCTGAAAAGATATATACAAACAGGCTTCAGCTGCGAAAACTTGAATATGATGACCTGGAAACCTTGCTTAACTGGAGTAGCCGTACCGATGCCTATGGTGATTTTCTCTCCCCTGAAATACTACACAAAGAAGAGCTTATGCAGAAATATGCCACAGGCCTTTTTTGGAATCATGGTGAAAAACTGTTTTTAATAACAAAAAGAGATGGTTGGGCCATTGGTACAATCCATTACTGGATTCCAGCAGATAAATTGGATACTGCCATAGCCGCAGTTAAAATTGCAGAACCAATTGAGCGCAACAACGGATATGGTACTGAAGCTCAAAAATCTCTGATAATATATCTCTTTGAGAAAATTAAAATTAAGTATATCGAGATGTATACAGATCTTGATAATCTAGCCCAGCAGAGATGCTTGCAGAAACTTGGCTTTTCCCTCATCGAAACTCTAACCTATGATGACAGGGGAATTCGCAGAACTGGAAATCTCTACCGCATTAATGGCTCTCAATACTCCCATCAGCCAATTTATCGATACCATTATGAATAAAAAGTGTGGTTTGCTGCTAGATGATCGTTATTTACACCATTGCATTTCTCAGCCGTCGCTTGAAAATCCCAAACGCCTTCACTCACTCTACAGAGCTGTAAAAGATAACTTTCAGGATAGCTTTTACTTTTTCCAGCCGCGTGAGGCGAGTATTGCTAATATAACAGCGGTACATTCAACCTTTTATCTTGAGCAAATTTGGGAACATATAATCAAGGAAGACCCCTATTCATATGACCGGGATACGTATTTGATGGAGGACTCATTTATCACCGCTCAGCTCGCTGCGGGAGGATGCCTGCAAATGGCAGACAATATAATGACGGGAGAATTTGCTCATGGTTTTGCCTTGATTCGCCCCCCCGGTCACCACGCTGAACCTGGTCGGGGAATGGGATTTTGCATACTCAATAATATTGGTATCACAGCAAAATATCTTCTCGATCATCATAACCTTAAACGCATCCTGGTCCTTGATTTTGATGCTCATCATGGTAATGGCACCCAGGAGATGTTCTACGAATCATCGGAAGTACTGGTCATTTCACTGCATCAGCAGGGGCTTTTTCCTTACTCGGGCAATAATGATGAAATTGGAAGAGAAGGCGGTGAAGGATTTACTATAAACGTACCAGTGTATCCCCAATTTGGAGACCAGGAATACACATATCTAATCGGCCGTCTTCTCCAAGGGGTTGTTGAACAGTTTCTGCCACAGATTATCCTTGTTTCAGCTGGTTATGATGGCCATAGAGATGATCCTATTAGTTCAACACTACTCACCACAGAATGGTTTGGCACCATTACAACCATGCTAAAACAATATGCCAGAGAAGCCTGTGAAGATAGGCTAATGTTCATTCTCGAGGGTGGATATAATCCACGATCCCTGGAAAAATCGGTAACTGCCACACTGACCAGCCTCAAAGCCCCGGACTCACCAAAGATTGGCGTTCTCAATGCAGAACGTGCAGAAAACCTTCTCAAGAACCATCCACTCCAAAAATACTGGACACTTCAATAAAGGATAATTCTAATGACAACCACAATGGCAGAAACAGAGCTTAACACCATCTTCTCCCCCTGCAGACAATGTGGCACATGCTGTAAACAATACAGGAAGATCACTTTGGAGCAAAGTGAGGTTGATTTTATAACTAAAATGGGCGGATATGTCGGAGTTGACTTAAGCCTTAAAGATATCCGTGAGATGGGTATAGATAATGCCCGAAAGGGCGCTCATAAACGAGGCAAAATATTTATGATTCATCCCGATGATAAAGGCTGCGTTTTTCTGCAGAAAAGAAATGACAAGTGGTTCTGCAAAATCTATCATTACCGTCCGAATGCCTGTCAGGGATTTCGCTGCAACATGGCTGATACAAGTATCATGGCACTTACCAGCAATGATGCAATACTCTTGCTAGGCCAAGATCCCTATGGTCTGCCCCTCACCAAAAAATGAGTCATGTTCCGCTGCTGTATATTGATTGCCTATTTTATTGCCGATTTAATCTCTTGTTGTCTGGCTGCTGTGTCCTGACGATAAAATTTTTTCAGGACCTCATAGAGTTCAGGTCTTCTCTCTTCCATCTTCATCGGTTTATTGAAAAAATATTCAGTTGCCACAGCAAAAAATTCGGCTTCATTGGTTGCGGCATAACGGTTAAGAAAGGTCTTTTTACCCATTTTCATTTTTTTCCGCAGATCAAAATAAACCCGAGTACACACTTCCGCCCACTCTCTGTAAGTATCACGGTTGGGCAATAACGGAGTTCCATCAGCCCTGCCATCGAACATATCCAAAATATGGGCAAACTCATGGTACACCACATTATGTCCTCCTCGTGGATGGGTGGTGTTCCTTTTTACCTCATCCCAAACAAGCATGACGGTTCCATGCATAAATGCTTGACCCACAATGGGTACTTCTGTTCTTGCTATCAAAGGGCCACGGGTAAATACTCCACCTCCACGCGGAGGTAGTTTCACTGTTGATGGATAGATAAGAATAGATTCTACCTTGGCATAGTAGTCATGGGGTAAATTCAAAATAAGTAGACAGGCATGGCCCGCTACAACAACCTTAATCTCGTCGGTTAGTGTCAGACCGTTACACCCTTCAAAGTTTTTCTCAGCTATGAAGACCTGTACCAGCTGCTCAAGCAGTTTTTGATTCTCTCCAGTCAGAAAACCATAATGTAGGATCTTTTCCCGCAAGAGTGTTCGCCACTCTGGTGGAAAAGATTTTTTCAGAATTTTTTTTCGCCGACGTTTTTTCAACCAGGAAAACATGTCTATGCAAATAGTAGAAAGGCGGCCATACCCTTAAAGTATGGCCGCCTTTGATTTATTGAATAATGAAAAACGCTATTACTAAAGCAGTGATTTCACTTTGGCAATAATATCCTCGGTTCCCATGCCTTGATATGGAATCTGCTCAGTGAGTCCACCGCGGCCTTCTTTATGGCTGCCCAGATAGCCATAGCTGGTGGTAAAGCCATTCTCTAGCAACCAGGTACCGTAACGTATACCCAAACCCGTTTTGGAGTTCTGTGTTTCCACAACAAGAGCAAGGGGAGATGTACCAACGGTTGCCAGCATTTCTTTATCCAAGACATTAAGAGTAGGCTTATTTATCAGTCCCACATCAATATCAGCTTCCTTCAACAGTTCAACTACATGCAGACATCTATAGAGCATTTCGCCATAGGAAATTATATAGCCTGCTGTACCCTTGCGAATGACCTCATCCTTACCAGGGGTGAAACTGTAATTATCACCAAACAACTTCGCACCGCTGCCATTTTTAATAAATGGTGTTGCCGAACGAGTAGAGAATATGAATCGCAAGCCGGCATCATCGAAGATTCTATTGAGCATTGCTTTGAGCTGCAGTGCATCTGCAGGAAAATAGAGCATAGTGTCATCATTTTCTGCCAATCCGTTATCTGCAAAAAAGTTGTTGATTCCGAAATGACAGGTATTGTCTGCCATGTCATCAACACCAGCGTGGGAGAAATGTGCCAGCACATTTGCCTTATTCAGACGGGCCATGGTTATTTCTGAAATTACCATTTCCTGGAAAGCTGAAAATGTCCCGAAGATACCCTGTCGCCCTGGAGTAGAACCGAAGCCAGCAGCAACGGAAAAATTATTTCTCTCCATGATACCACCATGAACATAAACTTCCGGGAATTCCTTGCGAATGTGATGTAAACCACATGACCCCTCAAGATCAGAGTCCACTACAATAACAGAGTCTTGAGGGCTATTCAGTTTCTGTAAAATTTCACAAATAATTTTCCCGAAATCATCCCTACACTTTGCCGTCTCTGCCGTACTGCCAAGATATTCTTCCCCACTCCCCTGTTTGGTTGTCTCCTTTAGCATGGAAACGGCACCAGCGTAGCCTCGTGGTTCTAGATAGGAAATAGCCATATCGACCGGGATTACATCGTGCCCCTTGGGCAAGCCTTCGATTCCAGGTACGCCAATTGCCATTTTCCGTTTATTGATGAGGGCAACGGGTCCGTCTTCAACTAAGCTTTGCTGTATCCGGCCATAGAGTTCATCAATGTCTTCACCATCCCCAGAATTCACTTTCAAACCGTGCCCTTCAAGGGTTTTGGCAACATCAAAGCCGGTCATATAATTACTTGGATGTCCAGCAATGGTAACGTCATTGTCGTCAATAATGAGTTTTACGTTAAGATTTCGGGCAACAGAGTATCGGGCTGCCTCGGCATCACCACCTTCCTGCTGAGACCCATCGCTGCCAAACATGACCA
>CAZWVC010000252.1:0-6434 GCA_964637245.1 uncultured Desulfocapsaceae bacterium | reverse complement strand
CAATCCAATCCTCAAACAGACCATCAAAACAGCCAATCCCCTGGAGTGTTCCACGGAAGGGCTGGTTGGGATTTTCATAGTTAATAATGGTGTTGCCTCGTAACACAATACCCTTAACTACACCAGTTCCTGGTTTTCCATTACTGCCAACCGACCAAGATTGAAAACCATCGTCATGATTACTATCGACAGCGTAGCAATTTTTGACGGTGTTGTACTGGAAAGTAGTGAAATCGCCAAGACCACGTAATCCGTCTCCGGCAAAATTCTCTATCACATTATATTCAATCATTGAATGGGAAGCACCGACAGTGATACCCATATCAACATTCAATAGAGTATTGTTGGCAACATTCATATATTTGCCACTCACACTTATGCCGTCCATGGCTTTAGTGTTCCAATCATTTTTCGACCAGCCAGAAGAGTCATTGGTTGAGCGCACACTACAGTACTTCACGGTAATCCTGTCTAAGGGACCTGTCCAATCATGTGATTCGAGAGATATTAGCTTTCTAACATCTTCGAAAGCAAAGGCTGCAGCATTCACCGTAAGTCCCTGTAATCGCCAGTTACGCGAAGAGCGAACCACAATATTACGAAAGACAGGATTATGTCCATTATCTGCAACGATTGTAATTTTTGAACTATTATAATAGCTGGTAATGTTGAGTTCGCCATAGCTACCATTACGTAAAAAGATGGTATCTCCTGCCTTTATGGGTGCACCTTCATTCTTCGGTATAAGGTAGGAATTGGAATTGTACTGCAGCTTATTCCAATCCCGACTCTCGATCATACCATCGTCAAATAATCGTTGCAGGCTCTTCCAAGGTGATGCAGAGCTTCCATCATTGCCATGTGCACCATGTACAGGATCAACATAAAAATTTGCAGAACTTGCTAAGGTCGGAGAAAACAACACAAGTATTGCTAGGACCAATCTCATCATGATAAATATCCGTTGATTTTGCCAATTAAATGGGTGAAATTTTCAACAGTATAGAGCATATGGACAATTTTGTCGATAAGGGTAGCCTTGCGTCAAGCTGAAGGATAAAAAGTAAAGATCTGCGATCGACCCAAACAGAATTACAAGCGTTGTATGATATAGAGAAAAGTAGGAAGACGGCTTTGCAGTTTCACCCGTCTAAAATCAAAAACCAATTCTTTCGAGGGATTATCAAACTTCAAGGGCGAAAGATAGATGCATCCCTTTGGTTTTTTACACTTCAGGGAATCTCGAACCAATTGGAGAAAACTGGGGTAATGATTCTCAGGCAAGGTTGCATCCATGAGAAAATTGGCGGTCACCTCAATATTCAAGTAGCTCTCATTGATATGCTGCATTTTGAAGAAGGCTTCTTTAACTTTGGCAGAGCTTACCGGTTTACCTAATATATCCAATGTCTTTTGATCGGCAGATTCAAGACCAATATTAATATAGAACTCAGCTGGAAATTCACTTAACTCATTAAAAAGACGAGTAGAAGCATTCAAAAACGAATCAACACTACCAAAAAGAAAGTAGTTGGCACCCCGCATGTTTGAATGAGCAAAATTCAGTTTTATATAACTTTGCCTAATACTATGGAGAATCAATTCATTACTGGCACACAGAGCGTCATGTTCACCGAGAAAAACAGAGTTATAATTGGGTAAATCCTCACCATATAACAGCTTGAGCTGATCGAGTTGGACATCAATCTCCGTTTGCTTTTTTTCTCTGAATGTATGGGTAGACTTAACCCGGCAGAACCGGCACTTATATAGGCAACCGGTGGCAATTGTGAGGGGGATAATATTATAATCAACATGTCTGCTATCTGGTGGCAGTACAGTTACTCGGCCCTCACTTATATCACAAAGTTTAAGCGCTTTTTCCTGCAGTTTCAGTGGGGTGTGCTCAAGTGTTTTCTCTATAAATCTCTGTATTTCAGCGGAAACTCCATTCAGGGTACCTGCAACTCTTGTGATATCTTCATACCAGCCATCAATGATCTGCTGAACTATAGCGAGGTTGAAAGGCTTTCCTCCAATCAATGAATTTGAAGAATACTGTAGGTTGGGCAGGTAAAATTCCCCAATCGCTTCGAAGACACCAGTATATCCGCCGGTAGAATAATAAATCCAGTCATTGCCGATGGATCTTTTCATCCATTCTTGGCGGTCGGGCCAATCGGTATGTTTGCTTTTGGCAAAAATAATCTCATTGTTGAGATTAAACTGATAAACAGCACTTCCTGTCTCGATCTCGGAATATCTGCCATAACGCTGGGGGTAACTGGTTTTGGTATACCGGTCCAACCCCTTTTTACCAAGGTTTATAGTCACATCATCATATGTATGGGAAGCACTCATTCATTCCTCGATTTGTTTTCTCCAAAATATAGCAGAAAACATATAGACCTTACTCACCAGAATGTCTAGCCAGGATATTCACAGGACTAAATGTTTTATGGTAGAGGCATCGAGAGTAAAGCTGTAGTTTGCAACCGCGAATCCTCGGTAACAAAGGCCCTGGACCTTTCAGGATCCCCCGAAGGGTGAATAATGTTGTTAATGGTGGACAATAGACTATGTACCATCAGAGATTGTTTTTGCAATACTGATAATATGTTGAAACAAAATAGTTTTTTCTATGATCATTGAATTATTCATGAAATATGCGGGCAGAGGTAATGAAATATTGCACGCTAAGATTTTATGCTTTTCTTGAGATTTCTTGCTACCTGGCGATAAAGAATTTCAGCCTCATAACTGCTGCGTACAGATGGTCCTGCAGCAACACCCAGAAAACCCAGGTCCAGGGCTATATTTCTGAGCTCATCAAATTCATCTGGGGGAACAAATCTTTCTATGGCGAGATGTTTGCGAGACGGTTGAAGATACTGGCCTATTGTCAGTATATCACAATTAGACTTTAGGAGATCCTGCATGAGATCTACCAATTCTTCCCGTGTTTCTCCTAAACCAACCATTAGGCCACTTTTAGTTACCATCCGAGGCATCATTTCTTTTACCTTGGCTAGAAGATCAAGAGATCGTTGATATATGGCTTGAGGCCGTACGGTAGAATACAGTCGCTTTACTGTTTCAATATTGTGATTAAGAACATCTGGTTCTGCTGCAACAATTTGTTTTAGACTATGCCAATCGCCTTGTAGATCAGGGATAAGTATTTCAACCAGGGTTTGAGGTGAGATCTGCCTGATGTGCTGCACGGTCTCTGCGAAAACTGAAGCACCGCCATCAGCCACATCATCTCTGGTAACCGAAGTAACAACAGCATATTTTAACTGCATTACCTTGACAGCTTCAGCAACACGAACAGGTTCCTCATGATCAGGAGGACTAGTCGGCTGATGACCAACTGCACAGAAAGTACAGTTTCTGGTACACTTATCCCCGAGTATCATAAAGGTGGCAGTTCCTTTAGAATAACATTCAAACTGATTGGGGCATTGGGCTTCTTGACAAACAGTGTTTAGACTACTGTTTTTCAAAAGTTTTTTGATTTTTTCAAACTCAGGTCCGGTGGGGAGCTTTTTCCTCAGCCACTTTGGTTTACCTTTGCGTATAGGGTGCGGTTGTATATCTTTCATTATATGGTTCTCAACTAGTGACAGATAAGATCAGCAAGATGACCTTTCATCCTCTCTTTAACTGCTTCCATATTCACATTATTACCCAACTCATGTGCCAACGAAGTCACCCCTACTCCGCTTAAGCCACAGGGCTGGATCCAACTAAATGGATTAAGGTCAAGGTTTATATTGAGCGCAAGGCCATGAAAAGTAACGCCATGGCGTACCCGAATACCTACACTACCTAGCTTATTATTTCCAACCCAGATCCCCCGATTCCGCTTATCCCGATTAGATGCTACTTGAAAATCGGCGGCAGTGTTTAACATTACCTCTTCGAGCAGATGGATAAACCGAGTAACTGAAAGCTTACGTCTATGCAGGTTGATAATTGGATAAACGACGAGCTGCCCAGGGCCATGATAGGTGATATCACCACCTCTTTCGGTGTGGATAATATCTACACCCATATTAACTATGTCATCCTGCTTTCTGATAAAGGCATGAGTCTCACCTTTTCTGCCAAGAGTAAATACTGCGGGATGTTCGGTAATAAGAATTACTTCGGCTTGATCAGGGCTGTGCAAAACCTTTTCGACACATTGCAGCTGGGTATCATGGGCTTTTTGATAACCCATGATACCCAGATCTCGAAGCTCTGTTTCTACCTCAGCCGCATAAGCAGGGGTTTCTTGCCGCAAGTGTTTCATCAAGACGCTGCACCTTAAATCGATTGGGTGATGATTTCAGTAATTCTGGATTAGTTTTGGCTTCTTCAGCAATCTGCTTGAAAACTTCAACAAATCTGTCCAAATCTTCCTTACACTCACTCTCGGTCGGCTCTATCATAATTGCACCGTTGACAACCAATGGAAAATAAATGGTTGGCGGGTGATATCCGCAATCCATTAATCTTTTTGCCATATCAAGAGTGCTCACCTTGTGCTCGAGCTGGATTTTGTCTGAAAAGACCACCTCATGCATACATGGTCGATCATAGGCAAGATGGAGATGACCTTTAAGTTGCTCTTTAATGTAACATGCGTTCAATACCGCATATTGGCTGGCTTTTTTAAGATTTTCAGCTCCCATGGTCAAGATAAAACTATAGGCTCGTACCAGAACACCAAAGTTACCATAGAAACTGTGAATTCTGCCTATTGACTCAGGCATGTTGTATTCCAACCCATATTTAGTGCCATCGTATATAATGCGAGGAACGGGCAAGAATTTGTCCAACTTCTCGACAACACAGACCGGCCCTGCACCTGGCCCACCACCGCCATGTGGAGTTGAAAATGTCTTATGTAAATTTAAGTGCAACACGTCTACACCACATTTTTTTAAATCAACTATTCCCATAATGGCATTCATATTGGCGCCATCGGCATACACCAAGCCACCCTTCTCGTGGACTATATCGCAGATCTCTTTAATATTTTCTTCGAACAAACCAAGGGTGTTGGGATTGGTAATCATAATTCCCGCAGTTTCCTCATCCATAAGTTCACGAATTACACCTGCTTCGAGAATCCCCCGTTTCCCAGACTCAACCTTGACCGGTTTATAGCCGCACAGCGCTGCACTGGCAGGATTAGTACCATGTGCAGTATCAGGAATGAGTATTTTGTTCCGTTCGCTGCCTTTGCTGCGATGATACGCCGCAAAAATGAGCATACCAGCCAACTCTCCATGAGCCCCTGCAGCCGGTTGCACAGACACACTGTCCATTCCAGTAATGGTAGCCAGATAGTTTTGCAGTTCATACATGATTTGCAGTGTTCCTTGAGTATGCTCTTCACCAAGGAGTGGATGTGTCGCTGCAATTGCAGGTGAGGCAGCCTGCTTCTCATTAATTTTGGGGTTATATTTCATTGTACAGGAGCCTAGAGGATACATACCTGTATCAACGCCAAAATTCCACTGTGATAGTCTGGTATAGTGACGTACTACATCTATCTCACTAAGATCAGGAAAGTCAGGCCCATCACCAACAAGATCTGCTACTGGATCAACAGAAGGAACATCACATTCTGGTATACTCATACCATTTCTGCCTTTCGAACCTTTTTCCCACAAAAGAGGCTCTTCTAATATTAATCCGCTTGTTCCGGGTGCATTATTCATTTTTTTACCTCCCCGATAACACTATCCATTATTTCTTTTGAAATGGTCTCGGTGACACAGAAATGATAGTTCCCACTCAGTTCTGGATAAAGATTATCTAACGGTAAACCTGCTACTATCTTTTTCGCGAGTAGCGCATTATATGCAGAGGTGAAGTTGTCTGGCATTTCCAGAACAAATTCATTAAAGGTTGGAGCATCAAATACCAGTTTGGCCCCTGCATCAAGTAAACCTCTCTTCAGATATTCGGCTTTATCAAAATTTAATTTGGCGAGCTTTTTGATGCCGCTACCACCTAATGCAGCCATGTACATAGCCGCTGTAATTGTATTAATACCCTGATTAGAACAGATATTCGATGTTGCCTTTTCCCGACGAATATGCTGCTCTCGGGTTGCCAAAGTCAAAACAAAACCCCGTTTTCCTTGTAAATCTACGGTTTCACCAACCAGCCTGCCGGGCATATTGCGAACAAATTTATCTTTACAACCGAACATCCCGAGTGCAGGCCCACCAAAGGAGCGGTTAATCCCAAAACTTTGGCCTTCACCACAGACAATGTCTGCACCTTGTCCTCCTGGATTTTTATAGAGCCCAAAAGCTAAAGGTTCAGTAAAAGCAGATACGAGCAAGGCATCGCTTTCATGAATTGAGGAGGAAGCAGTATGCAGATCTTCGATCACACCAAAAAAATTCGGTGACTGTAAGGCAACAGCAGCA
>CAZWVC010000251.1:0-6435 GCA_964637245.1 uncultured Desulfocapsaceae bacterium | reverse complement strand
ATTGCGAGGGATGTTGTCTCTCTTTGTTATAAATGGCAGGTGCTTGGTAGATGAAAGATCTCCTGCCAATCCGGTAGGCTGTGTCTGCATTGCTCATATACGTAGATATTATGCCTAATGTTATACATACCCCGGGAGAATAACCTACCCAGCGGAGCACTTCCTGAAAAGAGATGTGGGCGTTGCCCAGCAGGGCATAGACTATTTTCCCTGTTGCCACGAGTAAAAAGAAGATGAGTGCAGTTTTTATTCCGCATTTGACTACCGTGGTCATCGTATTGATTCCTCATGTGTTGTCAATAGACATCCGGGCTAATATGGCGGTAACTCTCGATCTAAAGGTAATATAAGCAACCGGGCAATAGGGAGAGTATTTGCAGCTTACCTGCGCAATTGATTGCCCGGCTATAATCACTAGTTTTGTCGAATCGGCCAAATATGGAGTGAGATTACCCGACTTTACAAGCTGGTAGCTTTGGTTCGCAGCTGTAGCGTCTTTTTAAAACCTCACCAAACCGGATGAGTTTTTCTCCAAGTGCCGTAAGAAATTTTGCTTTGGCAGTCCGTCTGTTAGCTTCATATGCTGCAATGAGACGCAACCGTTCAGCCTCCTTTAAGGCATCGCGTTGTCTCTCCTTGACCATCATTTCAAGAAAATATGGATTCATAGCTCTACCTCACTATTGGTTCATGACTATTGAAAGTTGCCAAGCCCGCTCAGACCTGAATCTCCCGGTGGCTGGCTGACAAATTCTTCAATACAACTGCCGAGCAATTCGACGCCTTCCTTTAGCTGATGTTTATCTGACCAGGCAGTGCTCAACCTCAGGGCATGAACATATCTTTGGTCGATGTCAAAGAGTGGCCCCGGTAAAAACGATACTCCTCGGTCAATTGCTGAGAGCAATAAAGCGACACTTGAATAACCCCTGGGCAACTCGACCAGGATAGAGAAGCCGCCAATGGGTGTGGACCAGCTCACTCCTTTGGGCATATTTTTCTCCAATGCTTTGAGTAAAGTGGCCATTCTCTCCTGGTATATTTTCCGCATTGCCGCGGTATGTTCGTCAAATTTGCCTGATCTGAAGATGGTCAAACCCATTCCCTGGATAAATGCAGGTGTGGAGTGATCCATTATACGCTTCAACCTGGCCAGTTCCCTGATTCTTTCAGGAGAACTGATTATCCAGCCCAAACGTAGGCCTGTCATTACCGATTTAGAGAGGGAACTTACGACAATGGTTTGTTCATCACCAAGCTCTTTGAGCAAGCTTGGTTGCGCCTCAGAGTCGTACCTTAGATCCTTAAACAGTTCATCAGCAATGACCACGCTGCCGGTATTTTGAGCCCATTTCACTACGTCCTGGTACCTGGCAGCACTTAAATCAGTTCCCATGGGATTATGGACATAGGGACAGAGATAGAGTAAATGAGGCTTCTTGCCGGAATGGGCATAGAGCTTGTCGATTAATGGTCCCTCATCATCACGTCTTACGGTATCAACCCAATGGCCCATAGCTGTAAATGTATCAGTTACCCCCTGAAAGCAGGGTGTTTCGCATATTACTGCGGGCTTTTTCTCCAAAGATGCCTGTGCAGCAAGAGTGATTGCCTGCAAAGAACCATTGGTAATCAGCACTTGATCGGGAGTAATCGTTGTACCGTTCTCATTAAACCGCATCGCAATTTCTTCTCGCAGCTCATACAAACCAAGCTCTTCTGTGGCCTGGATATAATGTTTGGAGCCATCTGCAAGGGTTTCCTCGTTGATCTCTTCTATGAAATTAGGGGGCAGTAGCTCACCGTCGGGAATACCCCTGGTTAACTGAATAGTTCCAGGTTTATGTGCCAGAGGCATTATATCAAAAAGTGCTTTTCGCACTCCCGAACGCAGGCGTCTAGTGGCATACTCGATGGGTTTGCTGGTTCCTGATTCTTCTGCTGGCTGCAAAGTAATTTCAGTCGTTTTGTCGTTTACTTTGGATTCGTCATCGGCAGGGTCGGTCGATTCTGGATCACAAATAAATGTACCGCGACCAACGTGACATTTTATATAGCCGGCGTTACTCAGATCCTGGAGAGCCCTGCGAATAGTAGCCTGAGTTACCCCAACCTCTTTGGCAAGCAGCGAAACGGCAGGCAGTTTATCGCCAAAAGACAAATTTTGTGACTGAACCGCCTCGATGATTCGATCACGTATCTGTATATATAAAGGGGTGTCGGACTCTCTTTCAATCGTGTAAATGGACATTGAATGCTCTCCTTGTGTATTGATACCGTATTAATACACAATCAATACGCTAAGTGTCAAGTTTTTTTGTTAGGTGCAAAAAAAGAAAATTGGCTTGACCTGTCTATAGCTTCACCCCTTATGGTTTGGAGAATTTCGTAACAAAAAGCATAAAACAGGAGAATATCATGAATAGTGCAACTCAACGAATAGTAAGAAGATATCAGACAATACTAAATGGTATACCGGAGCAGGTTTTCCCTCTGCTTTGTCCTATTAGGGAGTATGAGTGGATTCCTCAATGGCGGTGTGATATGGTATATTCTCAGTCGGGGTATGCTGAGTTAGGCTGTGTCTTTACCACGGATTTTGGCGATGCATACGGTTACGAGACGTGGGTAGTATGCAACTATATGCCAAGCGAGATGATTACCTTTGTCAGGACAGGGAAACGCCGCTCGACCCGCTACGAGATATCTCTTAAATCCCATGGTGATGGAGCAACTATTGAGTGGTGTCAGGAAATAACAAGTCTTGACAAAGAGGGTGAGCAGCTTGTTGCCAGGTATACCCAGGAGGCCTTTGAAAAGATTATGCAGCCTCTCAACACCATGCTGGATCATTTTCTCACAACGGGTGAGCAGCTTGATTTAAATCTCGATTACACATTTGCTCAACACAAGGAATAAAAGTATGGGTTTGACGGTTGGTGTTCTAGCAAAAAAATTCGGTTTATCACGTTCAACTCTGCTCTATTATGATGCTATCGGTCTGTTGTCTCCAACATCCCATGTAAAGGGTGAGTATCGCATCTATGATGGCGATGCAGAAAAACGGTTGGAGCTCATCTGCAAATACAGGCAAGCTGGTATTCCGCTCAAGAAGATTGAGAAAATCCTCAACTCCCCTGAAACGTCACTTGTGACCATTTTGCAGCAGCGATTTACAGATCTCAATAAAGAGATTCTGCAACTCTATGAACAACAGCGTGTAATAGCAAATCTCTTGCAGCAAAGTGAGCTACTTAGCGATTCTGAAGTTATGACTAAAAGGCTTTGGGTTTCACTACTTGAGGCAGCTGGCTATTCAGAAGAGGACATGCGCAGGTGGCATACACAATTTGAACACTCCTCACCAGAGAGCCATCTGAAATTTTTAAAATTTTTACAGTTATCGGATGAGGAGATAAAGTCCATAAGAAGATGGGCGAAAGGCTAATTACCTGCTAAGGTCATCATCAAATATATTGCTTTAGAGGTAATAATATTTATAATATGGCTCACTAGTAAAAGAGTGGTTCCTGCTTGTGCTAATGATAATCATTATTGACAAGCTACAAGCAATTGTTTACCATGTAATGAAAGCGCTGATAGCATAGGTGTTTGCTGATCTAAAGTGCCTATTCAAGGCTGGTAATAGGTGAAAGTTGAGAAAGAGAATACGATAAGGAGTTAACAAATGAGTGATCCTAAAACACATCCATGTCCAACCTGTCAGGGCAAAAAAGTTATCGAGGGTGTATGCGAAACAAGTTCAGAATGGCAGGGGACAGATAGTGAAGATGGAATGATTTGCACCCCTGAAGCTGTTTGCCCAACCTGCGGCGGTTCTGGAGTAGAAGTGGAAGAAGATAAAAAATAAAACTAGATTTCAAATATAAAAGCCTCTGAGACATACACATTAGAGGCTTTTATATTTCACCCTTGTCGCCTTGTTAGGGTCATAGAAAATAGCGGTTATACACAACAGCTATGATTTTTATTTGTTGAAGAGCTAGCTGATTTCAGTAATAAGGCCATCATACTCTATTACTTCAATACCTCTCTCCTGCATTTCCTGCTTTGGCTTTTCCCCAATTTTAGTACAATAGATTTTCGAACAGCTGGTCAGGGCCTCTTTAATTTTAGCAAATCTCTGCGGGTCAAAAGCATGATTTGTATCGCCAGTGGATAAGGGAGTTACCTTGATCTTCTTGTCCAAAGTCAGGCCGTCACCCTCAATAGTATAAATATGGAAAACCTCTGCATGACCAAAATGGAGGTCAACTGTTTTTCCTTGGCTTGATGCTACTGCAATTTGCATTCTCTTGTCTCCTCTTTGATGTATGGATTATTTGCTATATTGTAGAATTTTCCATTTTCGCTATATGATAAAAGCAATCTTGAGTATTGCTGTTGGGTGTTGCAGCAAACCTCGTTTTATAAGCAGCCACCGCCGGAGCCGCTGCATGTACCTGTTGCACAAGGGCTTTTTCTGCCTTTGAGGATTGCGGTTCCACGATTTTCATATATGGTTTGCAGGCCATCCTCAATAAGACCTGATGCTTCGACGGGCATGATGCCTGCTTTGTTGAGTATTTCACACGGAGTTTGACCGGCCCCGCTTGAGAGAACTGCACGGCAATCACCAAGAACCTTGGCAAGCTGATGCCACCTCTTCATGCCACCTCCCTGGGATGGGGCTTTGCGGGTTTCAATCAGAACGTAGGAACTGTCTTTTTCCTCCCAGATATAAAACCTTTTTGCTTCACCAAGGTGCAGATTTATAAGGACACCTTCCCGGCTGGCAACAGCAACAAAGCGTCTTTTTTCTGGTGGAACTGGAGGCAGGCTGGAGCAGGCGGTAAGGCAACTCCTGAACTCTTCTGTCCTATCATCATCCAGCAAGCCAACAGCATCAGCCCTGCAACGCGTACAGTGACGCATTTGGGGGAGATATTCTTCACATGTGGCCCGTAACTTTTCCATTGACTCTTTGTCCGGTTGATTGATAGCTGCAAATGGGGTGTTGATGTTGGGGAACATTGCCATGCAATTGAGCAGATCAACACCCAGTTCTTTCATGGTTATAGCCACTTCCTCGACATGGTGATCATTTATGCCTGGAATGACTATGCAGTTCACCTTGACTGTTATATTTCTCTCCTTGAGCTTTCTGATAGCCTCAAGTTGACGAGAGAGGAGTAACTGTGCTGCCTCAAGACCATGGTATATGATGTTATCATCCCGAACCCACGAGTAAATTTTTTTGCTTATCTGGGGATCTACTGCACAGACAGTAATGGTGATGTGAGAAACATTTATATCAGCGAGTTCATCGATGTAAGGACCAATCCCCATTCCATTGGATGACACACAGAGGAGTGTCTCAGGATGCTCTCTATTGATCAGCTTGAGTGTTGCCATGGTCTCTGCAGCATTGGCAAACGGATCACCGGGACCGGCAATACCTGCAACTGAAATCCGCGGCTCCTTTTCCAGCACTTTCTCCATATATGTGCCAGCCTGTGCGGGGGTAAGGATATTGCTGGTTACGCCAGGACGCGATTCATTAACACAATCATATTTCCGGTCACAGAAATTGCATTTTATATTGCACTTTGGTGCCACCGGCAGGTGTACCCTGCCATATTTCCCTTTTGCATCTGGGTTAAAACAGGGGTGTTTAGCAAAGTCGTTTGAGGTCGTAAATTTCATAATATTTACCTGTCTTTGATTACATATAGCTATAGCCTACGCTGGAGCTGTCTTGTTTATGGGCAATTACTGTATTAGTAAGGGTGTCAAAAAGTTGCTGGGCACCATGGTAGCCTAGGTGAAGTATGCGTTGACCTCCTACCCTGTCATGGATGGGAAAACCAACACGAATGAGGGGGATATTTGCTTTTCTTGCATAGGTGTAGCCTTTAGAATGGCCCACCAGTAAATCTATGTCCAATGCCTGGATTTTTTCTTCGATATCGTAAAAATCGACATCCTCATATACTTCGGGTATCTCGCCGCTCAATCCTTGGAGAACATCTGTTACCGCACTATGAAAATTGCCGCTTTTGCCGCCAGAGGCACAAAGCACTGGTTGGACGCCTATCTCTGCCAGAAAAGCAGTTAAGCCAACTACAAGGTCCTCTTCACCATAAACGACAGCACGCTTACCAGAGATGTATTTATGGCCGTCAACCATTGCGTCAATGAGTCGACCGCGACAGTCCATGTGTTTGCTGGGTATTTGTTTACCAGATGCCTCTTCAAGGGTGTCGAAAAACTTATCTGTCTGACGTATGCCGATGGGAAGGCCGGTGCGAATAAGCGGTGTTTTGTGATGCACCTCAAGATAGGTACCTGCTGTGTCTTCGGGAAGTGTTGCGCCTAACCCAATTGTAGCCTTGGCACCTCCCATATTTTTAATCTTTGCTATGGGAGTACCGC
>CAZWVC010000250.1:0-6450 GCA_964637245.1 uncultured Desulfocapsaceae bacterium | reverse complement strand
TGAGGATGTTGCGGGTATTGCAATTCTTTCTTCTGTGATGGGTGAGTATCTTATACAGTAATGTTTTGAATGCGATCAGGAGAAGGATACTCGACAAGGTGAAAATCCCAAGAAGCAAACGACTGATACTATTCATATGCAGGATATATGAAATAAAAATAATCCCTGCGGTACCAGTGACAGCGGATTTTATGACTTTCATGAGAATCGCAGGCAATTTCTGGTTGCGATAAGGTTCATAACAGCCAAAAAGTCGTAGACTGAGGTGATAGGTTAGCAGGGAAATGAGCATGGCTAGGTGATAATCATACTCAGATGTTAATCCTCCCAAATGTCCCGGAAGAAGGTGTTTTTTTGCATAAAAAGCGACGATGCAGGCAATTGCCACAAGAAAAAGATCAATTCCTTGGTGAATTCCCAATAAGAGTCTGCTATTTCCACGTAACATTAATTAAGCTCCTTTATCACGACACCCCCTGAAAACTTGTGATAGAACTAGGAGCTGTTGGGCCAGCAAATTATATGCCAACATCTTGTAATACTTCCCTGCTGCAACTCCTCTCCTGTATCTGCTGGGAACCGAGCGTGGCAACCTGGTCACTACATTGCCAACCGTGTTCAACGAAGGACCTTGGATAATTAAGTAAGTTACAAAAATTGCGCACTCCTAACGATATTTTTCCCCTTATGAAAGCTGCCAGTACTGGAATTTATAAAGATGCACATGCATTGTCACCCTTAGGGATATTATCGTGACTAAAAATCTGAAATTAATATAAATTTGAGTTTTCTCAAATAACTTCAGAGAAGAGGTGATCATTCATAATCTACTTGAGCCATTTCCAAATCCTGAGCGTTACGAGGGGTTTCAAAAATAGCCTGTCTTGTAGATTTTCAAAAAGTGGCTAAAATTCCAAAAACAAGAAAATTAACATTTCACACATATAAATATTTTATACGAATATACAACCTGTTGACTCTGCTTATGGAACCACAAACACGGATGCACAAAGATAAAAGCACTGCTTCTTGATTAAGGCGGTTGTTCCTCTCAAAACAATTACTTTTCCTGAACAGGTTTGGTGGTCGGTGAATTGCAAGAAGGAAGATCGCTTGTGTGAAAAGCTGACAAATTATTGCTAAATTGGTCTTCCAGGAATAGTCTTCCAAGTAGATCGTGCCTGGCATGATCTATATCACGCTAAAATCGCTTACACAAATATTGGATTGTGACACTGGTGAGGTAAGAAAATGATGGTTAGGCACAGAATCTATTTAATTATAAGGTTTTTTTGAGATGGCTAAGGTAGTTACAGTGCTTTCAGCAGGGCATTCAGGTTCTACCCTGTGTGATATTCTGATGGGAACAATTCCTGGTGTTTTCTCCACAGGCGAGTGTGTCTACTTCCCCTGGCAGATTTATCGCGATGGAGGCGTCTGTGAAAAAGGTCATGATGTCTGTAGTTGTGGCAAAAAATTCAGCGAATGTGAGACCTGGAAAAGAGTGATAGAGCTCCTCAGTGAACAAACAGGGTACAATCTTCTTGCACATCCTCTCTCCTTTGACATGGCTATGCTGCGAAGTCCGATTTATGGTCAATCTCCCAGTGTTGTTAAAAGGACAATGAGGAAAATGCTTTTGCTGGCAATGCAAAATATTACCTTGCCAACGCTTGCCAATCTGTTTTCTTCCAGGCGGATCTCCCGCCAACTTGATAATAACTGGTTGTTTTTCGATACCATTGGCAAAGTTGTCACAGCCACTCACATTGTTGATTCATCAAAGGATATTGTGCGATTGAAGTTTTTGCATAGTCGAAGACCAGATGACGTTTCCGTAGTGGTACTGGTTCGCAATATACTAGGGGTGGCTGCTTCAGCTTACAAGAGAGGCAAAGATCCTTATTTTGAAGCCCAAAGGTGGGTTAAGATCTACCAGCAGTTTGTGCGGATATTAAGAAACACAGAGAATATACAACTGAAAACGATTCAGTATAAAGATTTAGCAGAAAATCCGGAAAGAGCAAGAAAAGATCTGGCAAAATTCCTAGGTCTTCCATCTCCCCCAAATCCCCTGCAGATAAACACCACAGAACATCATCTTGTAGCCGGTAATCCGATGCGTTATAAAGGGGATATTGTAATCAAGTACGATGACTCCTGGAAGGATGTTCTCCCAGGCGACATGCGCAAAAAAATTCAAGAGTTACGAGCTAAATATGAACCAATTTCAGCGGAGCTTGAATCATTGAGTCAGGAAACCATATCATGCATTTAAATACATCAATAAGTTCTTTCTCTGCCCAAAATAGCAGTAAATGACAACCTCTAAGGATCATAAATACGCCCATTTATTTAAAACTGAAGGGGTCAATAGAGATGTCGGGAAAAAATCAGTTCGAGCTGGTTATGCAAGCCTTTCATCTCAAGGTATGTCTATGGGCATTACCTTGGTACGGGCTGCTGTACTTGCCAGACTTTTGACACCTGAAGACTATGGTGTCTTCACCATGGTTGTTGTTGTTTCAAGTTTTGCTATCATATTTAAAGACTTGGGATTGTCAACAGCTACGGTTCGTGAAAAACATATAACCCATGCACAGGTGAGTAACCTCTTTTGGATAAATACTCTGTTTGGTGTTATTTCCATGATTGTTGTCTGGGCCGCGTCACCAGCAATAGTTTGGTTTTACCAGGATACTAGGCTGGCAGCTATTGCCTTGGTATTATCTATTGGATTCTTGTTTGGTGGGCTCACAGTGCAACATCAAGCCTTGCTTAAGCGTCAGATGCAATTTGGCAAGATCGCCCTTATTACCGTTCTTTCTGCTATAGCCAGCTCTATTCTAGGCGTTATTACAGCTTGGTATTTTGGCAATTACTGGGCTCTTGTTTGGATGCAGGTTTCCCATAATTTATTTTTCATGATCGGCTTTTGGTTAGCTACCAAATGGATACCAGGGCTTCCGACCAAAAAAGCTGGAACTAAAAAATTCATTCGGTTTGGGCTAGATGTTGCAGGACTTAAGGCTTTTTCTACTGTTGCTGGGCAAGTTGATAAACTCATAATCGGACGCATCTCCGATGCAGTGACATTGGGTCTGTATAACAAAGGGCAACAGGTTCCGCAAATGATTGGCAACAAATTCAGGTTAGCTTTCTTTGCTGTTGCTTTATCTGCATTATCCGCTCAGCAAGATGAGGATGAAAGATTTGCAGAATATTATTATAAATTTCTCGCCATAGTCAGCTGGACAACAATGATTCTCTCGGCTTTCTGTTTTGTATTTGCAGAAGAGATAATTCATATTTATTTTGGTCCGAAGTGGCTTGATTCGGTAATTTTTATGCAGATCTTTTCAATCCGGGCATTTTTAATGTCAGCTATAACAACCATGGATCAAATTCCACTGGCTTTGGGCTACTCCAGGAGATATTTATATGCCGGTCTCTGCAGGAGGATAGCATTAGTTGGTTCCATCTCTATAATTGCGCCTTTCTATGGTACTATTGGCATAGCACTATGTATGGCGTTCTCTGATGTTATCGCCTTTATACCTTTTTCCATATTGTGTTTGAAACGTACCCCGGTTACGCTTAAGAAATTCTGGAGAACCATTACACCTCCCTTTATAGTTTCAATACTATTAGCTGTAATTTTTTATATTTTTAAATCCAATCCCACAGTCCAGGGAGTAGGTTATACATTGGTGTTCATGTCTACCTTCCTGCTTGGCGCAGCCCTGCTTTTTCTTTCCTGTGATTTTCTGAAGATTGGAAGCACCACAGGAATAGGCTCGACCATAATCCAAAAAATGAACTTTCGAGGAAAGGCATGAAAGTACTGTGGTTTACTAATATTCCCATGCCCGATGTGAATACTCATTTCGGCATCAGTGCTTTGGGAACAGGTGGTTGGATGGGAGGGTTGCTTGATCAATTAAAACAGTCTTCAGAATTGCAGATGGGTGTTGTAACAGCCTGTAGCCATTATCCAGAATCAGAATTGAGGCTGGGTGGAGTTGACTATTTTATAATCAAACAACACCACCCAAGGTTTAGACGCTCTGTGTTTCCGGTGGATAATAATCCAATATATCTGGAAAAGTGTCATGAGATTATCAAAAGCTACAAGCCAGATATTGTGCATATCCATGGAACGGAGCGTTTTTATGGAGCACTCATTAGCAAACAGTTGGTGGATTGTCCGGCTGTGGTTTCCATACAAGGTATAATGGATTCGTGTAGTGAATGGTATCACTGGTTTGGCAAGATGAGCATGGTCGATGTATTGCAGTCAAGTCTGGTGGATACACTAAAATTGACAGGGCTGTTGTGGCAACTGCGTGAGGCTAGAAGGCAGGCAATCCGTGAACGAGCTGTATTTAAAACTGGAAATTACTTTTTTGGTCGTACCGATTGGGATAGGTCTTATTTAACCTATTATAATGACACGGCACGATACTTTCATGTCAATAGAATCATAGAAAAGTCTTTTTGGGATAATGTTTGGCAGCGTAATCGTTGCCACGAGTATCGGATCATCTTTACCAATACACGTCATCCCAGAAAAGGTGCAGAGCTTCTTATTGAAGCAGTTGCTCGATTGAGGAAGAGCTATCCGAAGATTAAACTGATACTCATAGGTTCAACGGGTCAAGGTGGTTACTCCAGATGGCTGGAGAAGAAAATGAGAAGACTTGGTGGCAGCGTTGAAACTTTGGGACAGATGTCAGCAGAAGGAGTTGCCCAAGAACTCCTCAAAGCACATCTATTTGTGTCGGCCTCCTATATCGACAATAGCCCAAACAGTTTAGCGGAGGCCCAGCTATCAGGGATGCCTGTTATCTCTGCATATACGGGAGGTGTTCCAAGCATGATAAAGGATAGACATAATGGACTGCTCTTTCCCACAGGTGATGTTGTCCAGTTAGTTAATTGCATCAAAACCATATTCGAAAACGATAGTCTTGCAAAGCAACTTGGTAGTAATGCAGCTATAACAGCACGGGAGAGACACGAACCAAAGTCTATTGTTGAAGCCCAACTTGTTGCATACAGATCAATTTTATCTGACCACAAAAATAACAATAATGAATGCACCAAAACCCCAAAACCATAGAAGTTCCAATCGTAAGAAAGACCACTGGGGCTTCTTTCTAAACCGCCTACTACGCAAACAATTCTTGGCGGCAGAAAAAATGTGGACTCTGTACAGCCGGCTGCAGTGTTTTATCTGGAAAGTACCGGTGGGAAGAAAGAGTCGTTTTTGGGGAAAAATGGATATTTGGAGGATAGCCCATAGCGAAATAATAATTGGCGAACATTGCCGATTTCGTTCTGCAACATGGTCGAATCGAGTGGGAATAAACAGACCCTGTGCTCTTTCTACTATGCATCACGGTGCAAAGATTACAATTGGGAATCACTGTGGTTTCAGCGGCACGGTAATCAGTGCAGTTTCTTCGGTGGAAATTGGTGATAATGTTCTTTGCGGGGCCAATACAACAATAACGGATACGGATTGGCACCACATTGATCGAACTAAAGATGAGCATGAAGACATACCATGTGCGCCTGTTGTTATCGAAAAAGATGTATGGCTGGGTTTAAACGTGACTGTCCTTAAAGGAGTGACCATTGGCAGAGGCAGCGTAATTGCACCTCACAGTGTAGTAAATAGAGATATTCCTGAGTTTGTAATGGCAGGCGGACAGCCTGCCCAGGTAATTAAGAAGTTAACGCAGACAATTTGATGAGCTCTGAGCAGAGAATTTATGCGAAAAATATGCAGATATTACTACTAAAACAAAGGGATGAAGAAGATGCTTTCTCCCAATAAGCTCAAGGATATTTCTCTTCATACTCTATTCCCATTATTCATGGTGGGCTATGCCTTGGTTCTGGCTTCTTTGATAGTAGCTGAGAATTATCGTTATGCCTTTGTTTTTATAGTCGTTCCAACCTTTGTTATTGTCTTTCAACACCACCTACACAGAAAAAACGTTGTAATATTATTGGGAATAGCGGCTTTTTTTCCCATCCCTCTCAACGTATCAACGACCAATCTTGGGCCTACTTCCCAGTATTTGATACTTTTCTCTTTTTCTGTATTTTTAATTGGCTATTTGATTGGTAAGACACAGGTAGTGTTTACTAGAAGTCTGGTTCCTCTCCTTTCGATACTGTTCATAGTTGCGGCAATTTCCACTGCCAGTACCTGGGGTAATCACGTTGTTTTCAGGACTTCATTTTGGTCACTCATTATGCTGTTGAGCTGTGGATGTTTTCTCCTTTTTCTAGATTCTTTGGAGTTTGATAGCTTTGAGGAGAAGAAACATTTCTTTTTGCAGTTCATGGACCTAATCATTGGCTTGTTGTGCGTGCAAATAGTCATTGGCGCTATTGTCTATTATCTGCCGCAGACAGGAGAATATTTCAAGATCTTTT
>CAZWVC010000249.1:0-6458 GCA_964637245.1 uncultured Desulfocapsaceae bacterium | reverse complement strand
TCTGAAGGGATCTCATCTTCACGGATAATCTCACCATTTTCGCCATCAAAATATATGGCTTTCATCTTAACAAGATCAACCACACCTTGAAGTTCGCTCTCCAAGCCGATGGGAATCTGCATCATGTGAGCATTGAGTTCTAATTTTTCCTGGAGTTGTTGAGTAACTTTTTCTGGATTTGCTCCTGTCCTGTCACACTTATTGACAAAGGCAATCCGGGGCACGTTGTATCTGGTCATCTGACGGTTGACAGTTATCGATTGCGACTGTACGCCACCAACTGAGCAGAGAACGAGGATAGCCCCATCTAACACTCGCAGAGCTCGTTCCACCTCCACAGTGAAATCAACGTGGCCAGGAGTATCGATGATATTTACATCGTTGCCTTTCCAGGTACAGTATGTTGCTGCAGACTGAATAGTAATACCGCGCTCTTTCTCCAGCTCCATGGAGTCCATTTTAGCACCAACCCCATCTTTGCCGCGGACTTCATGGATTGCATGTATTTTATCTGTATAGAATAAGATGCGTTCTGTCAGAGTGGTTTTTCCTGAATCGATATGCGCACTTATTCCAATATTACGAACTTTCGATAAATCTCTATTCATGGCTTTTGCCCTCTACCAAAATCAAACTGCCGGGAACTTCCGGCCCCTTTAAATAACGGGGAAATAAAAAAATAAGGAGTCACAGCTGCCTGCAACTCCTTAGAAAACATCAAATATATATGTAATCTTCAGCAAGGTAAAACACTAAAAAGTGTCCACTGCAAACAGGACAGTGTAACACCCAAGGAACAACCTGTAAAGCATTTTTAACCAATGATTGATTTTTTTATTTATATATCATCAAAAATTTATTGCAATACAGATGATGCATTATCTTCAAAAACGCTACCCGGCAAACAATCTGTATAATTAACACTCGTATATTTGCTTTACCTTAAGAAACAATTTAACTCGAATGAGCCCTTTGTAAAATTAGCAAAACTAGGGTTTTCTTTCAGAACCAAGGCATGCGATGAATTTTACCACAGGCGCCCTTAAGGAAGTACCCTTGGGGTGTATATACTTAATATCGGAGTCGAAGTTTATGCCCAGTAGTTAAGGGTGCTTGCCTCCGGGGATAAAATATTAAGCATAACGCAGAGTCAGGATGAAAAGACAGTTTTGCAAGAGGCTCGAATTAATGGCAGATACATTTAAGGTCAACTTGATAATCTGTGAGTGATGAAAATACTATTGCAATAGTGTTGAGAATTTAAACGCATCGAAATTAATACCCCCATAGCTTTTTTTGCCTCGGTTTAAGATCAGTTACTTGGGTATATTTTCACCACAAAGGAGAAAGAATGCAGCACAGATATATTGGAAAAACAGGCCTTAGAGTAAGCCCAATCTGTCTCGGAACTATGACTTTTGGTCAGCAAAGTGACAAAGAAACAGCATTTTCCATGCTCGACAAAGCCTATGATAGTGGGGTCAATTTCCTTGATACTGCAGAAATATATCCAGTTCCGCCACGGTTGGAAACGAGCGGAAGAACAGAAGAGATAGTTGGTGAATGGATGCAAACCAAACCACGTGATTCAATTATCCTGGCCACAAAAGTGACCGGTGCAGCTTCGGGATGGTTTGTTCCCCCTGTACGATATGGCCTTACAGCCATAGATGCCCATCACATTAAGTCTGCCATTGAGGGGAGTCTAAAACGCTTACAGACCGATTATATCGATCTTTACCAAATGCACTGGCCAGATACTATCGTGCCCCGTGAGGAATCAATGAAAGCCTTTGATAAGCTAATTCAAGAAGGGAAGGTTCGTTACCTGGGCACCTCAAACGACACCGCTTATGGCACCACAAAATCAAATATGATCAGTAGATATCAGGGGTATGCTCGTTTTGAGTCAATCCAGAACAATTTCTCGTTACTTAACCGAAGGTTCCTGGATGAAATGGTGGAAATGTGCCAGCGCGAGTCAATTTCCTTACTTCCCTATTCGCCCATGGCAGGAGGAGTACTCAGTGGTAAGTATAATCTTGATCCAGATGCCCCTGGACGCTTTTCCACCTATGCCAAATCCAAGAAACCACGGGTGCAAGCAATGGCTAACCGTTTTCTCAACGAGAAGACGTTGAATTCCACAGCACGCTATATGGAAATAGCAGACTCACTTGATATCCGGCCAGCAACATTGGCTATAGCCTGGAGCAAACAATTTGATTTTGTTGCATCTACCATAGTAGGTGCAAATTCGCTGGATCAGTTGGAGGAATCACTTGCTGCTCTGGATCTTGATCTGGATAAGGAAACCCTCAGGCGATGCGATCAAGTTCATGAAGAGATCCTCTACCCCATGGGATAGAGTACCGTATTGCATCACAACCCGATCTTTTTTTGCAACTGTTGAATCTCTTGGATGAGCAGTAAACGCTCCTTTTCCTTCAGATTGTGCTGTCGAAGTCGTTTTTGTAATGCCGCAAGAATCATTTCCTCGCGATAATCATTACAGGTGTACGTCAGCTTATTCTCCTTTTTTTTCACCACCTAAATCAACCTATTGAAACCGCTATAAAAGAAATATCCCGAAAATACAGTTAAAAAAATGGCACAAACACCAATAAGTTTACGATAACCATTGTTTGTCAATAAATGTTTTCCCTTAACCACCCCTAATGAAATAAAAGTATACCATGCGAGATCAGCCAATATATGGCCTGCAAAAAAAGCAGCGATCCCAACAGCCCCAAACTTTGCTGAGTAGATAATATACCCAAAACCAATACTCGCCCACCATATTATAAAGTAAGGGTTAGCAGCACTAAGCAGTATCCCCGCAACTATTAAATTGCTATCACGACGTTCAACCGGAGAGAACTCCAGATGGAGATTTGATAGATTCCTCAACATGGAAAATGCCATCCATAACAAAATACCACCACCAATGAGCGAGATAGCAATAAAAACATCATCACGCATTAATAATGGAGCAACACCAGAAAGGAGTGCACCAACCAAGAATAACTCTAAAATACCATGCCCACAAATCATCAAAGGGCCTGCTGTAACACCTCTGTGTGAACTTTCAGTAATTGTAACCGTCAACAGCGGTCCAGGCATAAGCGCTCCGGAGAGAGCAACGACAAAAGAGGTAATAAATATGGTTAGCAATGCAGTTATCATGAGCTATGTATACAGCATAGCGAAGCCAAGAGCAATAAAGGTTGGAGTTGAAATATCACCCAAAAAAAAATAAAATAATAAAATCTTGGAAAGAAAATCATCTGTGATTATACAATCAAAAACAGAATCAATTCAACATCTCAAACCAAACAACTCATTCTACTGCCATTAACACTCTAATGTCTAAAACATATAGCCTGCTAAAAGAGCAATTTTACAAGCTTGCCAGAATTCGGCATGCACTAACATTTCTGCAGTGGGACCAGCTTGTGATGATGCCACCTGGAGGGAACGAATCTCGCTCTCAAGCTATTGCCGAGCTCTCAGCTCTGCACCATGAAACCCTAACATCTCCTCTCCTGGGAGAACTCCTTAATACGTGCAAGCAGGCCTCGAATACCCCCGAAATTGCGCGAAGCCTGGCAGAAATGAGTAGAGTGCAGCAGCAAGCTATATGCATTCCAGCAGATCTGGTAAAAGCCAAATCGCTTGCTGGCTCCAAATGCGAACATGGCTGGAGAGATCAGCGAAAAAACAATGATTGGCAGTCCTTTCTGATGAATTTCAAAGAGGTAGTAAACCTCTCGCGTCAGGAAGCCAGGGCCCGTCAGACTGCATCATCTGCTAAACACCCAACACCATATGATGCCTTACTCGACCTCTATTGTACCGGTGACAGCAGTGATCTTATTAACCAGGTTTTTACCCGACTGAAAGAAGAATTACCTCAACTCATTGAGCAAATAACCACAGAACAACCCAGCACAGAATTTCAATCACTTGGCCCATTTCCTATTAAAAATCAAAAAGAACTCAGTCGCAGGCTAATGAAAGTACTTGGCTTCGATTTTGAGGCTGGCCGTTTGGATGAGAGCAATCATCCCTTTAGCACTGGAGACCGCGGTGATCATCGCATAACTACTAGATATAGGGAGACAGACTTTCTCGAAGCTCTCCAGGCCACTGCCCATGAAACCGGACATGCGAGCTATGAAGCAGGGCTTCCGGATCAATGGGAAGGTTTACCAATTGGTTCTTCAAGAAATATGAGCATTCATGAAAGCCAGAGTCTGCTTTATGAAAAACAGATATTCCTGGCCAAGCCTTTCCTGTCGTTCTTCAGCAAAGAGATCCATCACCATCTGCCACAAACCAGGTGTATTAATGCTGAGCAGATTTGGTCGATCTGTTGTCAGGTCCAACCGAGTTATATACGGGTCGAAGCCGATGAGGTAACCTATCCATTACATATCATCCTCCGCTTTGAGATTGAGAGTAAACTTATTAACGGGGAAATAGAAGCTGCTGACATTCCGGATGCCTGGGAAAGTGGTATGCTGAACTATCTCGGCTTATCAACTGCGGGGAATTATACCAATGGTTGTCTCCAGGATATCCATTGGACTGATGGCTCCTTCGGTTATTTCCCTTCATATACCTTAGGAGCACTAAACAGCGCTCAACTTTTTGCTGCAGTGAAACGGGACCACTCCGACTGGCAGGAGAGGTTAGACCAAGGTGATGTAACATTTGTACGAAATTGGCTGGCAGAGAATATCTGGAAAAAGGCAAGTTCCCTTGATTCACAGGAACTTATAAAACAAGCCACCGGCGAAGGAACCAACCCCGAATGGTTCATCAAACATCTTAAAAAGAGATACCTGGCTAAACAATAAACAAGTAGTGAGTTCCACGACAACAAAAATGCCTACTAATGCGGAACCGGACAATATTCGTACATTTTATTTCGATATACTTGCAAGAAAATCAATCACCTGGAGGGTCTCATTATTAGTCGAACAGTATTTTTTCTACACTCTGATATGAACGTAATGATAATACCTCGTATTTTTACATCATTTGCTTTGTAAGTCCTGAGAAAAGTGGCAAATGAGCAGCAAAGCTTAGGGAAAACATCATGCTTTTTAAGATTATTATTACTTAATACAATTTTCCCTTTATTCTTTGGAGGTACAGGTATCCATGTCTCGCATGACCGTCCCCCCCAAAAAAGGAATAGAGACAGTAACCGCACCAGAGATCACATCCCCGTTTGCCTTCTATGCCCACGGCACCGGGTGATTGGTTATCATGCTCTGCTCCCTGAGAAATACATCCACCTTACGATTACTTCAAAATAAATAGGGCATGTTTTCTTTCATCGATTAGATGACTGAATAGTAAACCGCTATCATCCTCCTGCTTGGACTTTCGATTTGCATAGATCACCACCCGACAGACGCTGGCCAAATCACACTGCTTGACCACCGACAAGCCTGTTAAATATTTTCCCTTGGAACGTTGGGTGTTTCAAGCAAAGAAAGGATTTCCCTCCTCAACAGATTTGATTTCCAGCTGGTTCGATCCCGCGGATGTAGGATATCGTTATCAAAAATTTTTACTATCCTTGCCGGTCGTTTAGACAAAACCACTATTCGGTCACTTAACTGAACAGCCTCGTCGACATTGTGAGTGACAAAGAGAATGGTGTCCCGTCGCTTCATCCACACATTCAATAAAAAATTTTGCATGTCGTCGCGGTTTTGACTGTCAAGGGAACCAAATGGTTCGTCCATAAGAACAACTTGTGGATTGGTAATCAAAGTTCGGGCTATCCCAACCCTCTGCTTCATGCCACCTGACAATTCTTTTGGGAAAAATGATTCGAAACCGTTAAGGCCGAAGGACTGAATATATTCCTGAGCAGCATCCCTCCGTTCTTTCTTTGGAATTCCCGCAAAGTCCAAACCCACTTCGATATTTTTTTGGGCAGTAAGCCAAGGAAATAGGGCATATTCTTGAAACACCATTCCTATGCGTTTATCTCTGCCACAAGTGTGGTTTCCTTCTAATAAGACATCTCCCTGATAGTCGCTCTCAAGCCCGGCAAGAATCCTAAGCAATGTACTTTTACCGCAACCACTAGAACCAAGAATCGAGACAAAAGTGCCTCGCTCTACATGCAAGTTAAAATCGTCAAACACTTTCAAGGCCCGTTCTTTCCCACCATTGGCCTGATAGCTTTTACAGAGATGCCGAAGTTCCAAACTCAAGGCCATAACCTACTCCTGCCTATTTCCATCTAACAAGTTTATTTTCTAATCCCCGCAATCCTGCATCCACTACCAAACCAATAAGTCCAATTACCAGCATGCCGGCTAAAATCATATCAGGCCGTTGAATATCCCGTGCAGTCATGATCATATATCCCAGCCCAAAACCTTCTTTTACGCCGGTGAATTCTGCTGCCACCAGAGTCATCCAGCCTATAC
>CAZWVC010000248.1:0-6479 GCA_964637245.1 uncultured Desulfocapsaceae bacterium | reverse complement strand
GTAGCGCTGCTACGCTCCTTCCTGCGCGTCTAGCAGGAAACCAGAATCCCGGCGCGCTATTACAACATTTGAAACATGACACGACACTAGGTTATTGGGTAGTTTTATCTGGTTTTCCGGGGTTTGGAGTTGAGTGATATTCGTTCAACAACTTTGCGGTAATATTCATCCTGCTGGGCAATATTTGCAGGTGAAGAACGTTGAGTATCAATTTTCATCAGTAAAACGTTCAATTTTTTCATCTGCTTTAAACGTTCGTGCTCATCTTCAGTTGTAGCAATAAGATCTTCGAGGCGTTGAACTTCTTTTTTCTCTTCAACTTCCGGAGGGAGATAGCCGCTGTTTTTCAGAATCTTATATGCCATTTTAAGATCATCTGGAATATGTGTGTCATTATCCAGCGGAAGTGGTTTGTTCTTCCACTTTTCTGAGGTGAAGTCTCGAGTTTTCATTGCCTCTGCTATTTTTTGTTCTGCAATACGTGCAAGTGAGTCCATAGCTATCTCCGAACCGAATTCACGAATATATATCTATAATTATTACTCATTTGGCTGATAGAGTTCTATACTTAACTCCAGATTTTCATCCTCTAATCCAGGGGTAGACCTGCTGATCTCGACAGAGATAATATCACCTGGTAGAGCCCCTATCATAGCAATACGAATATCTTCCATATCTTTTGTGGAATAACCATCTATGGAATTGAGTATATCACCTACTTGAAGTCCTGCTTTTCCTGCATTACTCTCAGCGGTAAGCCCAGTTATTTTTACGAAATTATCACCATTTTCTTCTATTTCTTCAAGAGAAATTCCTATTTTTCCAGCTGTAGGCAACTGTTTTTCTTCTAAATAGACAACATAGTCAGCAATACTTTCAGTTGGTTTTTCAATGTTATCGGCTGTATGCAGAATATATTGGCTAATATCAAGTCTGCGCTTTACCCGTGGTGGAATTCCGCTATCTTTTCGGGTGTGTTGACTACCCGCGAGCACAATCATTTGCTTGGCTGGATTAGCGTTCAGGTAATTTGCAATATTCTCAGCCATTACTTCATCCCAGGTAGCCTGGGCTTGAATAAAGCCACCAATATTGCCTTTGCCACTGCCACGATGTGCGTGTTGATTGTGCATGAAACTGAGCCTCTCATAATAGCCAGGTAAACTTAAGTCCATCCCTTCTGGAAGCTTTTCTTTTTGTTCTTTAGTTAATTTATCAGTTGAACCATTCTTAAAAATTGAGCTGACAATTTCCCTTTCTATATTGAGACCAATGAGTGGTATAGTATTCTTTTTGGCGAAATTAATTAATTTCTGGTAGTAGCGGTAGTCAAATCTCCATACTTTAAAATATCGTGATTGTTTAATAAATTCCCTTTCGGTCATATTATTTTCACCGGAGATATAACTATCAAGTACTCCTTGGCTGGATGCCGGGAACATTTCCAGGCCAATGGCTATATCTTTGTTATGTTGATAGAGGTTTTCAATAACCAGATACTGGAGGTGATGGTCTCTCATCGACGTGTGTGTCTCACCAACGTAGACAACCTTTGCATGTGCAACTTCATTGATTGTATCATTAAACCCTTTTACTTTCTGAGTCGGCAAAATTTGAGGTTCATCAGCAATCCTATATTGCATCCCCATCTGTCCGGGATGGAAATCCTTGTCAACAACCCTTCCGTCAATAAAGTGTAGATATGAATATTTACCATAATGAGATAGCCTTCTCACTATCTGAGCCACTTGCTCATTGTCAGGGGCTGAAACCAAAAGGATAGCCTTTTTCTTATTCAAAGGATGTTTTCTGCCTTCAATGACAATGCCAGATGCAGCTCTCTTGGGTGAACCAAAGTAGGATTTTGTAACTGAGTTGTTTGATCCTAAAAGAATAAGATTATGTTCTGCCAGCTCGTTCTTGTTGTATGAACCTTCTTCTTTTATATGCCAGTTTCCTCTGCCATAAGAATCGAGTAGGGCGGTGTAGGTTGTATTATCGTTATCTTCAGGTATGACCCACACAGGATTTGGACCCATGAAATATGACCAGGTAACAACCTGCTCATCCTCGTGGAGTTTACGCAGAAGATCATAATCAGGATCTATGGTCAGGGTGGTTGGTGGTGATTCCAGCTGCAGAGATATTTCCTGTTTAGCGGAATGTATTTCTGTTGTGAAATATTCTGGACCAGTATTTGTATCTACTTCGATGGGGAGGGAAAATATCAACGGCTCGCTGATTTTTTGCTTTACAGTAAAGTTCAGGGTGCTTAACTCTGCTGCTACATCGGTTGAAATGTCCTCTATGGTTATATCGGGAATTGTTGAAAGTTCGAGACGCTGTTGAAAAAAGGACCCCAGATTCATATCAGTTACAGACTTGAACACCTCCTGAATATCATCCCAGCCAGCTTTTTTATCTCTGAAACGCGAATAAAAAGTTTGCAAGGCTTTGTAAAAGGTTTTATGGCCCACGAGTTCTCGTAATTCATGGAAAACCATAGCGCCTTTGATGTACCCTACACTGCGAATGGATCTAGCCAAGGGCTGATTATGGCTGGCAGAAGTAAAACTGTTAAGGGGTATTGCTGTTTCCTCAGAAACATAACTCAAATATTTAATAATATTTTCTTTTCTGTTATTGGGTCCCTGCTGCTTGTCTTCCCTATAGAGCCAATCCGCCATATAACTCGTCAGGCCTTCTGCCCAGTTAGCAGAACTCTTATGAACTTCAACAGAATTACCAAACCAAGAGTGCAATATTTCATGTCCAAGAGATGTATCTTTTATAAACGGCAGACGTATTACACTCTTACCTAGCAGGGTAAAGGTCGGCATACCGTAACCAGTGGGGAGTAGATTCTCTACTATGGCAAAATGATTGTATGGATACTCACCGATGAGCTCTTCATATCTTATTAAATATTTTTTAGCAGCACGGAGATAGTCAGCAGAGAGGGTTTGATTTTCGTCACTAAAATATGTATATACGGCTAACCCATCCCGAACGTCTATGCTGTTAATGATAAAAGGTGCCGCAATAAAGTGGATATCCTGTGTTTTTTTAGAAAAGGTGAAAGAGTGGATATTGTCATTTTGTTTTGCCACATGATCACTTTCTGTAATAGCTGAAAATGTACTGGGTAACTCCGCAAATACCGAAAATTGAACATCGTTGGCTGGCCGTGGATACCAGTCATGCAACAGGGTAATACCTTGATGATCGATAATATTATCACCTCGTTGAATTACTTTTTTTTCAAAAGAAATAAAGATCTCCTGCTGCTCATCGGTAGGCCCGAATCTTATGCTTGGAACTCCCTGATGTTCGACAATAACTGGAGGAGTTGATAACCTGCTGAGTAATATTCGGGAGATTTTAACTTGACTAAGAGAAAGACCAAGCTCTTTTTCTGGTGGCATTATTATGTGGGCTGTTCCAAAAAGTCGTTGCTGGCCTATTTCAAATGAGAGTGCGAGTTCATAGCGGATATCATCACTGTTTATTTCTGCCATGGCGATGGACGCAGTGAGTAAAAGCAGGGAAAGAGTGGACGGTATATATCTTTTGAGTATATTTTGCATGGTTTATTATACGCATATTATATCTTAAGTTTATGAGCAAAAAAAATCGGGCAGTCTTACAAATTTACTAGAAATCATTATAATGCTTTGTTTCCATCACGCTAAAAAAGAATGGGTTAATCGCTGCGTTGATGAAAAATGTCTATCATCTCGAATAATCTAATTATGCACCCAGTAGGGGGCTCTGTATATGCAATCTAAGCTTATAGGTCTGAACGCACGTTATACACACTCTTGTCTTGCTCTCTTCTATCTCCGCAATGAACTGGAAAAGCATTGTGATGAGATAGAACTTTTATTTGACCAATTTACCATAAATGATCCCTATTATGAGCTTTTCTTAAATATCAGTGATGCTAATACCCAATATTATTTTTTTTCTGCCTATATCTGGAACAGCACCCTGGTGGAACGAATTATTACTGACCTTTTAGCTGTTTATCCCACCTGCTATTGTATTGTTGGTGGTCCTCAAGCTGAAATTGTGGGTAATAGCGTAAATAAGAATCGATGTATAACGGTTATCGGCGAAATTGAGCGGATAGATCAGCAATTCTATAGTGATATGCAACAGGGCACTCTGCAACCTAGCTACAGTGCTAGCAAGAAAAGAGGAGATTTCTCTGCACCCTACCGTGATTCGGATTTTACATCCTTGCTGAAAAATCGGCATGTTTATTATGAAAGCTCAAGGGGATGTCCTTTTTCATGCACATATTGTCTGTCTTCTTCAGAAAAAGGAATTTATCATAAGCCTGTGGAGCAGGTTAAAAATGAATTACAGACCATACTCAAGTTTAACCCTCAGGTTGTTCGCTTTGTTGATCGGACATTTAATGATAACAAAGATAGGGCGTTGGCCATCTGGCGATGGCTTGCCGAGCAAGACTGCAATACAGTATTTCACTTTGAGATCAGTCCTGATAGATTTAACGAAGAAATGTTTGAATTTCTCGAAGGTCTTGATGTCGGTAAATTTCAATTTGAGATAGGAATCCAGTCTACTCACTCGAAAACCTTAGAATCAATACGACGCTCTGTTGATATCGCCAGAGCCCACGACATCATTTCCCGCTTAAGCGGTTTTGGCAACATCCATTTGCACGTTGATCTGATACTCGGGTTACCCTTTGAAACACAAAATTTCTTTTTGCAATCCTTCAATGATGTATTTGCCATGAGGCCGCATTATATTCAGATGGGGCTGTTGAAAATTTTGCCAGATACACCGATCTGTCATACCGCACCTGAGTTTGAGTATGTCTATAGCTCAACACCCCCATACTCGGTATTTGCCAATAGATGGCTGGATACCTCGACCATGCAGCAGTTATATTGGTTTTGTGAATGTGTTGAAAGATTCCTTAACAATAGGTATTTCATCTCCTTGTGGGGGTATTTTCGAAATTCATCTGAAAATATGGTAGTGTTTTTTCAAGATCTTTTGGAAATTTGCAACCAAAATAATTTCTTCCAAAGGGCTCCCACGCAAGAATTTCTTATTACCATGATTCTGGAGTGTGTCCAACCAAGAGAAGATAGAGAGTATATCATTGAACTGCTGAGATACGATTGGTTGCGTTGCGGTCATAGATTTCTTGTACAATCACTAGAGGTCGGAGAAGAGGAAGATTCCAAGGAAATAAAAAAGAAGCTTTACCGTAATCCGGCAGGATATGAATGTTCCTTGGCTGAGGAAAGTGAAAAGATGTATTACTTAAAAAAAGGGTTCATGGCCAAATTTTCGCCACAATTTTTAGAGGATCATGGTTATGGTGTCGCCCGAGAAGAACAATACCTCTGTTTTGTACCGAAAAGAGAGCAAACTTTACAAAGTTATAGCATGGTTGCAGCGTTTACCCTGAAAAAATGAAAAATGGTTTACACGCAATTAGAGATATAAACCACAAAAGGAGAGCAAGGTGAGTAAGTTCAAGATAAAGACCATGAATGTAATCGCTAGAGAGGGACTTGATCTTCTTAGTGATCAATATGAAGTATTTGATGATGTGGGAACACCAGATGGTATTCTGGTTCGAAGTTCCAAAGTCGATACAGATTTGTATTCTGGTCTGCTTGCTGTAGCTCGTGCCGGTTCAGGTGTCAACAATATTACTGTCGATAAAGCCACTGGGAAGGGGATATGTGTCTTCAACACCCCTGGTGCCAATGCTAATGCCGTGGTTGACCTCGTTTTTCCCATGATTGGTGTGTGGATGAGAAATATCTACAAAGGAATTGATTTTTGCCAATCATTGACCAATATTGATCCCTCATTGGTGGGCCGAGAGGTGGAGAAACAAAAAGCTGCTTTCCGTGGTGTTGAGATCGCCGGTAAAAATCTTAGTGTGGTAGGGCTTGGACAAATCGGTGTCCGCCTTGCCAATGGCGGAGTTTATCGTCATATGAAGGTGAAAGGATTTGACCCAACACCTGCACTGGAAAATATTCATCAGCTCCTGCCAGATGTACAGGTCACTAGGTCACTCACTCAAACATTGGTGGATGCAGATGTGGTGAGCCTCCATCTCCCCTTGAGTCCTGGAACCCAGGATTTGGTTGATCATGATTTTATCAAGATGATGAAAAAAGGCTCTGTTCTGGTTAATTACGCTCGAGGTCCCATCGTTAATGAAGAAGCAGTGATTGAAGCATTAAATACTGATCATCTGCAGGGATATATAACTGATTTTCCCACACCCAAGGCTATAGTGCACCCAAAAGTGTTAGCAACGCCGCATCTCGGTGCTTCAACATCTGAATCCGAGGAGAACTGTGCGATAATGGCAGTTAACGAACTTTCTGGCTATCTCGAATATGGCAATGTAGTGCATAGCGTCAATTTTCCCAATGTTGAATCTATACCTTCAGCAAAGGTTAAAACAAGGTTAA
>CAZWVC010000247.1:0-6495 GCA_964637245.1 uncultured Desulfocapsaceae bacterium | reverse complement strand
CGTTCGATTCCTTGGCTGTGGAAAAACCGGCATATTGGCGGATGGTCCATGGCCGCCCTGCATACATTGTTGCCATAGGTCCGCGAACATAAGGTGCCATACCCGGTAAAGTATTAACCGTCTCCATACCTTCAAGATCTTCCGCGGTGTACAACGGTTTAACTTTAATTCCTTCCGGGGTCATCCATTCAAGATCAGTAACTGGCTTTCCCTTCATCTGCTTACTGGCAAGTTCCTTCCAATTTGCAATATCAGAATGTTCACTCATGGGATACTCCTCATATATGATTTTACTTCAGCAATTTTCCTAGAAAAAGAGGGTTATGAACGTTCACATAACTCGACTAGTATTCCACCAGTTGCCTTGGGATGTAAAAATGCAATTTTCGCCCCGCCTGCTCCAATTCTCGGCTTTTGATCAATGAGTTGGATATCTTTGGCTTTGAGTTCGGCAAGGGCATCTTCAATACTTTCAACACGAAAAGCAATGTGTTGAAAGCCTTGTCCCCTTTTCTCGATGAATTTTGCTACTGGCCCATCCGGAGAAGTTGATTCTAATAACTCCACTTCACTTTCTCCAACCGGAAAAAATGCGGTAGTTACCTTCTGCTCCTCAACGGTTTCTGCTCCTTCGAACTCAAGTCCCAGCACTTCTGACCAGAAGTTTTTGCCATCTTCAATACTGTTAACCGCTATTCCTAAGTGGTCTATTTTCAGAATCTTCATATCATGCCTCCATATTTCTTCAAGATTATTGCCTCTAGGCGTTTATATTGTGAAAACAGATAGTCGCACTAATCCATATATTTCATTTTGGAGGAGGTTGTGCCATACCCTGCCACACCATCTCGAATAATTCATTGGCCTGATCGGCGAGACACCCTCTCTTTCCTCTTTGAATCCACATAAAAAAGCTGCGTTGCACAAATCCCAGCATAAAATCGAGCAGGACACCCGCTCTAACATCTTTATTCAATATGCCTTCCTGTTGTCCTTGACGCAATACATCAACAAGCATCCCCATCATTCTCTGCTGCTCGAAGTTCTTATCCGCCATCCACGTCTTCATAGGCAATGTCATAAAGACTATGCGCCCCAGCCCTTCGTGTCTTTCATAGTAGTCCAACTGCAGCCAGAAAACCTTGCGCAGCTTTTCTTTCAAATCTTCTATTCCCTTAAGGTGATCCACAATTCTATCTGTAAGTTTACCCATCCAGACATCAACGAAGGCAAAAACCAGCCTCTCTTTACTTCCATAGTGTTTGTAAATGGTGGTAAAACTCACCCCTGCCTTCTCCGCAATATCACGAATGCTCGCCTTGTGGAAATCTGAGAGTGAGAAAACCTCCAGGACTGCTCTTTCCAGTCGCTTTTTTATCTCAGGATTTAATTCTTCTTGCATTTCAAACTTTATCCATTTGTTGTCAACTGCTTCGCAGCCAAAGGTCTTAAGTGAAAATAGGACTGCTAAATCTATTTCAATGGTTCATTTGTTACAAACATCGCTTCTCTACTTAATTCCCAAATAACGAGAGCAATACACCCGCTGATACCGCTGAGCCAATTACGCCGGCCACATTTGGTCCCATCGCATGCATAAGTAGAAAATTTGTCGGTTCCTCTTTTTGCCCGACAACCTGTGATACCCGGGCTGCCATAGGAACTGCTGATACTCCAGCTGAACCAATCAGTGGATTAATCTCTACATTCATCAGCTTGTTCATAAGTTTTGCCAAGAGCACCCCAGAGGCCGTTCCAATGGCAAAAGCAACAATACCAAGAGATAAGATCGCCAAAGTCTCAACTTTAAGAAACTGCTCTGCTGTTGCTGTGGCTCCAACTGTAACTCCTAAAAAAATGGTGATTATATTTATCAAGGCATTTTTTGCTGTATCCTCCAAACGTCCCACGACACCGCACTCGCGAAAAAGATTACCAAGCATCAGCATGCCAACTAAGGTGGCAGCAGGCGGTACAATGAGGGAAACAATCACTGTTACGATTATTGGAAAAAGTATCTTCTCCTTTTTTGAGACTTCCCGTAGTTGCTGCATCTTAATTATGCGTTCCTTTCTTGAAGTGAGCAGACGCATGATTGGTGGCTGTATGATTGGGACAAGTGCCATATATGAATATGCAGCAATTGCAATTGCACCTAAAAGATGTGGGGCAAGTTTTGAGGAGAGAAAAATTGCAGTAGGACCATCAGCACCACCAATAATACCAATTGATGCCGCTTCCTGGGCCGTAAACAATCCAGAAGCAATTGCTCCCATAAAAGTTATAAAGATTCCAAACTGGGCAGCAGCTCCCAACAACAAGGATTTTGGATTAGCGATGAGTGGCCCGAAATCTGTCATGGCGCCAACTCCAAGAAAAATTAGCGGTGGAAAAATACCAAGGTGATCACCTTGAAAAAGGTAGTAGAGTAATCCCCCTGGCTCAACAGTATGGAGAACCTTGTCGGTTATTTCCAGCTCTGGAGGTGCCATTAATCCAGCAAATGGTAAGTTAGTCAGCAGCACCCCAAAGGCTATGGGAACAAGCAATAATGGTTCAAAACCTTTGACAATTGCCAGATAGAGTAGCAAACAGGCTATAGCCATCATCAAAATTGCGCCAAAGGTCAATCCATAGAATCCAGTATTTCTCAAGAATTGAAATAATGCTTCCAGCATAACCTGTCTCCTTCTTCCTATTTACGTCAGAACCATCAGCAGATCGCCAGAGTTAACCGATGCCCCCACCACAGTATGAATTTGGTCGACAACCCCATCAGAGGAAGCCATTATCTCATTCTCCATTTTCATCGCTTCGAGAATCATCAATGCCTGACCACGTTGAACAGCATCACCCACATTGACCTTAATTTCTAGAATGGTTCCAGGCATTGCCGCAGTTATGTTCCGATCTGCATCACCATTGGCTTCAGCCTTAGGTGGTGCTGTTTTTACTGGAGCAGGATTTGCTGCCGGCTGAGGTGGTGCTGCAGCTTTCTGCTGTGGCGCCGGAGTCGATGCTGGTGCTTGGGTCTCCTCCTGTAATTCCTCTATGGCAACCCTATATTCATTTCCATTTACCACCACTCGAAATTGTTTCATAACGCCAACCTCCGGGAGTTACACAGTATTATTCATATGTTCAGTAATACCTGCCTTCTGCCAGGTACTGGACGACTCTTCTATCTTTTCTATATTTCGAATTACGATATTACTGACTGATGTCCTCAGCTGCATTGCAATCGCTGTGGTTATGGCTGCCACAAGCTCTTCATCCTTTTCGTTAGCAGACTTAGGAACTGCCGCAGTGACTGGAGATTTCTCGGGTTCTTGCACTCTTGCCGGTTCTGTTTTCACCTGAGAGAATTTGGCCATTAAACCAATGACAAACTGGAGGACAACCAGGGCTACGAATGTTATTCCCATCCCTAAAATTGTGGTAATCAAACCTGCCATCAATCTGTCCGTAATCGCGAGGGTTTGTATCACCTCAGGATCTGCAAATTTTGCTAACAGCTCAACGGTATCCATGTATCGTCTCCATTGTTAATTTAAGCAAGCAACAGCTATCACTTAAGAAAGAGTCGCCTTGAGTAAGTAGATCGTTAAAGCGGCATATTGCCATGCTTTTTTGCTGGTCGTTTTTCTCGTTTGCCTTCCAGCATGTTAAATGCATCTATTATTCGCTGGCGAGTAGCTTGTGGTTCGATGACATCGTCAACAAATCCTCGTTCTGCTGCTTTGTATGGGGTAGCAAACTCAGCTGCATACTCTTCTAAAATTCGTTTATGAGTGGCATCTTTATCATCAGCTTTCGCTATTTCTTTCTTGAAAATGATATTCACAGCACCATCGGTGCCCATTACGGCAATTTCAGCTGATGGCCAGGCAAAAACCATATCTGCACCTAATGATTTTGAGCACATGGCAACATATGCACCACCATAAGCTTTACGGGTAATCAAGGTTACTTTTGGCACAGTCGCCTCACTATATGCATACAGGATCTTTGCACCATGCCTGATGATGCCACCATATTCCTGGGTAGTGCCTGGTAGAAAACCAGGGACATCAACTATAGTGAGGAGAGGTATGTTAAAGGCATTACAGGTCCTGATAAATCGCGCTGCCTTATCCCCTGCGTTCATATCCAAACAACCCGCCATGACCTGAGGCTGATTAGCAACTATTCCCACAGACCTACCATTAATCCTGGCAAAACCTGTTACCAGGTTTTTTGCAAAATAGGGTTGATATTCAAAGAATAGAGCATCGTCGATAACAGGCAGAAATACATCATGAATGTCATAGGCTTTGTTTGGATTTTCTGGAATGAGGTCATTCAACTCTTCGACCTGTCGATTAAGGTCAGTGACTGGAGTGGTACGCCGGGCATTCTCCATATTGTTGGAGGGCAGGTAACCTAACAACTCACGGATTTTATCAAGGCACTCCTGATCAGAGTGTGCCAAAAAATGGACATTACCGCTGGTACTGTTATGCGTCATTGCACCGCCAAGTTCTTCAGCGCTCACAATTTCGCCTGTTACAGTTTTAATTACTTGGGGACCAGTGATAAACATCTGCGAGGTCTTTTCCACCATAAAGATGAAATCGGTGAGTGCAGGTGAATATACAGCACCACCAGCACAGGGACCCATTATTGCAGAAATTTGAGGAACAACTCCTGAATAGATGGCATTGCGGAAAAAGAGATCGCCATACCCGGAGAGCGCATCAACGGCTTCCTGGATTCTGGCACCACCCGAGTCATTTAGACCTACTAGCGGAGCACCAACCTTTACTGCACCGTCCATCGCTTTAACTATTTTTTTAGCATGCATCTCGCCCAGAGCTCCACCGGTAACTGTGAAATCTTGAGAAAACGCATACACTAGTCGATCATCAACCATACCATAGCCGGTGACCACTGATTCTCCCTCAAAATCCATCTTGTCCATACCAAAGCGGGTACAACGATTGGCAATAAAGGCATCTAATTCTATAAAAGTTCCGTCATCGAAAAAATACTCAAGCCTTTCGCGTGCCGTAAGCTTGCCCTTGGCGTGCTGTTTTTCAATTCTTTCTTGACCACCACCAAGTGCGATTTTTTCTTTTTTCTTGCGCAACAGCTCTCTTTTATCAACTGACATAGTTCCTGCTCCCTTACCTGTGTCATTTATTATGATAAACGTCCGCCATAATGAAATCGCTTGACAATCAGTTTTAACTTTTACATTGCCTCTGAGCCACAAACATCGTTACACTAGAGATCAGAGATTGTTTCTCACTAAAGATGATAATGCTGTTTTGCATCAAAATTACAAAATGTTAATCAAAGACCAAGATAAACAATGCTATATCAATGTCCTGCAATATGGCGAGAAGAAAATCCTCAAAAGTAAAGATTTTATCTATTTGTTATTATTTGTTTTTATTTACTTTATCAACCCTTGGTATTGTAGCGTGAGTAACATTGTTACTCTATGATTTACATTACCCTCCCCAACCTGTCAAGCGAAAAAGAAATATAGACGAACAAATATCAATTATGCTTATACAAGACCCAAGTAAAACATATGCATGGGGACCTGGTTTAGATCAAATCCACAATGAACCTAAGCTTCCCATCAATGCCTCTTCTAAAAGGTAGCCATGATGCGGTATACCCTTACGTCGTGGCTGATAAATTTAACAGTTTAGACTGGTTGGAAATGGGATTTCCGGATGATTGTCCTGCCCCATTGGAATGAATGAAAGACAGGAAGGTGGTGAAAAAGGCAAATGTTTAGCGCTTATGATGGGTTATAGGAAATACAATACAAGGTGTAAGCACACGAAGTGGCCAGCTTAGAGTTCAGGATGTTGACGTTTTCTCTTTTCCATATATCTACTGAATCTGCGTACATGCTGAATCGCCAACCCCCTAGCTCTGTCACTTTCCTGGCTGGCGATCGCCTCAACAATCAATTGCAGATCTTGAAAATTTTCTTCCATCTCTATTTCACTTACAGAAAGAAATTTATCATAGTAACGATGAATGTTTGCATGAATTGAGTGAAGCACAAAATTATACAGGGGGTTGCCGGCTATACGGGCAATCTCTGTATGTATTTTTTCATCCACCTGGACAAAGCTATTCCAGGCTTTCATACCGCGCTCACACTCCCGAGCAGCCTTATCTACGAGTTGGGCAAGTTTTTTATTGTCTGCAGCAGTTGACCGTGATGCTGCCAGACCAGCAACGGTACCTTCCACCCCTTCTCTAAATTCTGCCAGGTGAGCCAGTGAAATATTGTGTGAGCGAATCAGTATCGCGAGATTTTCGGCCATTAGCTCGGCATTGGCATCTTTTACATAGGCACCACCATTGATGCCCAAGCGGATCTCTATGAGACTCTTTTGCTCAAGAATTCGCAAAGCTTCGCGCAGAGTTCCCCTGCTTGTCTGAAACATTTCACACAGTTCTCTTTCTGACGGAAGTCGCTCACCTGCA
>CAZWVC010000246.1:0-6546 GCA_964637245.1 uncultured Desulfocapsaceae bacterium | reverse complement strand
GAGTAGGTTTTACGGGAGATAAAACCTGGCTGTTTTTTTGATTGCTTACGTAATTTCTTTAGCAGTGGCAATAACTTTTCAGTTTGTTCCGTTCGAAAAACTCTTTTTATGATTACCATTACACTCATCGAATAACCTCTTTAAATTAGATTGGATAACACTGCGCTTTACTTATTCTTATAATTACGAGTAACTTGAAGAACAAATTTCATTTATTCAAAAGAGACTTTTTACACTTACGTTTTCTTGAAGTGCTTCTGCCAATATTTCTGAGTGGAGACCTGGCGAGAAAATTCATCTATAATGTAGAGCCATGTAGGGCATTTTGCAAAATTAGGGTTTTCCTTCAGAATCAAGGCATGCGATAAATTTACCGCAGGTTTATACCTAATATTCAGAGGATAGAATTTTGAGCATAACGCAGAGTCAGGGTGAAAAGACAGTTTTGCAAGAGGCTCTGTATAAATAATTATAGCTTTTATAACTGAAAAAATTTTATGTCATTTCAACTTAATGTTATAACTACCATCTGGCTTGGAATGATGTGTGTGGCTTGCTTGATAACGGGTTGTTCTCCTACCTTTAAAGCCCGCTCAGGATTAGTGACGTCCACACCGAGTATTGCTGAAAATTCGTTTACTACTTTTGATAACACGGTACTTCCTCTAAGGTCATGGCTTCCTCCTGGCATGCCAACTGGAGTTATTGTGGCAGTACATGGCTTCAATGACTATTCGAATTTCATGAAGGATACAGGTCATTTCTTCAAGGAGCGCAATTTCGCAGTTTATTCTTATGATCAAAGAGGATTTGGTGAGACTGAAACCAGTGGCTACTGGAGCGGCTGGCAGGCCATGGCAGATGATTTAGCTACACTTATTTCCCTTATCCGAGGTAAGTATTCGGATTTGCCTCTTTACGTCCTAGGTGACAGCATGGGAGGTGCAGTAACAATAGTTACCCTAACAGAAAGAGATCCTCCACCGGTTGATGGAGTGATCCTGGTTGCCCCGGCAGTATGGGCGAGATCGCAAATGCCTTTTTACCAGAGGATTGCTCTATGGCTCGGGGCCCATACTATACCCTGGAAGAAGGTTACAGGGGAATCACTGGAGATTACTCCATCGGATAACATTGAAATGTTGAGGGAGTTGGGCAAAGATCCATTAGTTATAAAAGGAACACGGATCGGGGTGCTCTATGGGCTTTCAAACCTAATGGATCAAGCCTATCGGGGTGCAGAGAGATTTAAAGATCGAGCATTGATTGTTTACGGTGAAAAGGATGAGATCATTCCGCGGGCACCTGTCATCAATTTTTATGAGCGTTTACCTCATACAGCTGATGGCCGTCAACGGTTAATCTTGTATGAAAACGGCTATCATATGTTGTTGCGTGATTTGCAGGCCGAAATAGTGCTGAATGACGTCGTTGAGTGGATACACCTTACCAACGGCGCAGATTTATAAGAACAGAAAACACCTTGAACGGCGCTGAGAATCATGAAAAAAGTCTGGCAAAGGCAGATAAAAAACGCTAGGCTGCTATCCACTGCAAGGTCGCATGAAATGGTCGTATAATTAATAGTTTGTTAGTTGTCACAACGTTGTTGGTCGCGGATTCTCGGACAGCCAATTTGTATCTGTTCTGAGTTATTATACTGCTGCAGGTGGCTTTTAAAATCCTGCAGTGAGAATTGTTCTCTTGGTGGATAGAATACCTCACGTAATTTCTTTATACCAAGTTCAGTTGCGGGGGAGGTGGTTTTCCCCAAAAAAGCCTGCGAGAGAGGGTTTTGGTTTTTCACTATCATTGGAAATCATTCCGTTTTCTTTTTCTATAAAATTTCAGTAGACATAAAAAGAATGAGATAGATTCTAACGATTTAAAGGAGGGTCTTCATGAGTAAAAAATGGGTGTATCGCTTCGAAGAGCTTGATGACGTAGAAGCCTATGTTGATGGATCATGGGAGGATGTTCGTGGTTTGCTTGGAGGAAAAGGTGCAAACCTTGCTGAGATGGTACGAATAGGAGTACCTGTACCTGCAGGATTAATCATCACCACCGAAGCGTGTAATGAATATCTCTCTCTGGGTGAGAAACTTCCCGAGGGATTATGGGGCCAGCTTGATGATGCCATCAAGGCCATCGAAAAGAGCACCGGCAAAATCTTTGGTAATCCCCAGAATCCGCTTTTACTGTCATGCCGTTCTGGGGCCAAATTCTCCATGCCGGGAATGATGGATACAGTACTCAATATCGGTATGAATGATGAAACCGTTAAGGGGTTGATCGAGTCAACCGGTAACCCGCGATTTGTCTATGATCTCTATCGCCGACTTATCCAGATGTTCGGCAGCGTTGTGATGCACATTCCCGATGATAAATTTGAGGAGGTAATAACCAGAACACGCATTGAAGCAGGAGTTAAGACGGATTCTGAACTTAATGCCGATCATTGGTTGGCGGTTACTGAAGAATTCAAAAATATTTTTCGTTTTCATACCCATTATCAATTTCCCACTGAGCCCTACGCCCAGTTACAAATGGCTACTGAGGCTGTATTCATGAGTTGGAACGGCAAGCGGGCAATTGATTACCGCAACGCCGCAGGAATTCCTCACGACCTTGGCACAGCGGTGAACATCGTGACCATGGTATATGGAAATCTAGGAGATGACAGCGCCACCGGTGTTGCATTGACCAGAAGTGGTACCACGGGAGAGCGAAGAATTGAGGGCGATTATCTTACCAACGCCCAGGGAGAGGATGTCGTTGCCGGTATCCGCATGACCAACGATCTTTCTGAACTTAAAAATGAAATGCCTGAAGTACACACGGAATTCGAGCGAGTTGCATTGTTGCTTGAACAGCATTACCGGGAAATGCAGGATGTCGAATTTACCATTGAAAAAGGTAAACTGTGGATGCTCCAGACCCGCGACGGTAAACGGACCTCCCAGGCCGCAGTTCGGATTGCTGTCGATATGGCTGAGGAAGGATTGATCACTAGGGAAGAAGCAGTTATGCGGGTTACTCCCGATCTTATCGATTTTTTCTTTCACCCACAATTTGACAGAGATGCCTTGAAGACAGCGCGAACTGAAAACAAACTGTTGGCAGAAGGGCTGAATGTTTCTCCAGGTGCAGCAGTGGGTGTGGTCGCCCTGGATGCAGATCTTGCCGAGACCTGGGGTAAGGTAGAGGGTAAAAAGGTTATTATGGTAAGGCCCGAGACCAAACCTGATGATGTCCACGGTATGCTGGCTGCCCAAGGTATTCTCACTAGTCGAGGTGGCAGAACTAGCCATGCCGCTCTGGTCGCCAGACAATTCGGTAAACCGGCGGTGGTTGGTGTAGCCGAGATGGATATCGATCTCACCAGACGTCAGGTAACGGTGGGTGACATTGTAATTAAAGAGGGTGACAGCATCTCAGTGGACGGTACCACAGGTGAGGTCTATCTCGGTGAATTGAGCACCAAGGAACCAGATATCAAGGATATCTGGCTCTTGAAACTCCTCTCCTGGGCGGATGAATACCGCACACTGGGGGTCTGGGCTAACTCCGATTATCCGGTTGATGCTCGTCGTGCTCGAGAATATGGCGCTGAAGGCATTGGCCTGTGCCGGACGGAGCACATGTTTATGGAAACCGAGAGACTGCCCTTTGTCCAGAAAATGATACTTGCTGATATGGCGGTGGATAGAAATGAAGCTATAAAGGCTCTGCTTCCCTATCAGCGAGAAGATTTTGCTGGCTTATATCGGGCTATGGATGGTTTGCCGGTAGTGATACGCCTGATCGATCCACCACTGCATGAATTTCTACCAGATCATGTGTCGCTCATGCAGGATCTTGCCGATCTAAAGATCCAGCTACAGCATGCCCGGAAACTTCAGGATATTGATGATTTACTAAAACAGGTGAAGGAGAAGGAACATATTCTCCAACGGGTGGAAGCTCTCCGAGAAGCCAACCCCATGCTAGGCTTGCGCGGTGTACGGTTGGGCAACCATTTTCCCGAGCTCACCCAGATGCAGGTCAGAGCAATTATCGAGGCGGCCTGTCTTGTCTCGCGTGAAGGTGTGGAAGTAAAACCTGAGATTATGATTCCTCTTACAAGTCATGTCAATGAGTTGAAATTTCAAAGGGAACTGCTGGAAAATGAAGCCCGTGCGGTTATGGAAGAGCAGGGCATGGAGATTAACTATAAGTTCGGTACAATGATCGAAATACCACGGGCCGCACTTACTGCAGACCAGATTGCCGAGTATGCTGAATTTTTCTCTTTTGGAACCAATGATTTGACCCAGACGACCTATGGTATTTCACGAGATGATGCTGAAGCTGGTTTTCTTATTGAATATATGGTGCATGGACTGCTGCCGGAAAACCCCTTTGAAACCATTGATGAGGATGGTGTTGGAGAATTGATGCGGATAGCGACAACAAAGGGAAGGCGAACCAATCCTGATCTGAAGCTGGGAATATGTGGGGAGCATGGAGGAGAGCCGAAGTCCATTGCTCTTTGTCATCAGTTGGGCTTGGATTACGTTTCATGCTCGCCATTCCGGGTACCGGTGGCGAGGTTGGCAGCAGCAAGAGCTGTATTGAGTGCAAAAAAGTAGGGCTGGCATATATTGAGCTGTCTGCCGGTCATGGATCAATTGATCAGCAGACAGCTTATCGGAATTCCGTTTTGCCTGGTGTTCTGATGAGGTTTCTGGAGTCTCAGAGGAAAGATATTTTACTTCACCACTTTCGTTTCCGGAAATTTTCCGCTCCACTTGTCCCAACTGGTGTCTTCTGAGCGTACCAAGGGCAACAATTTTCCTAAATAATGCCCCTGGATTCCCTTCAACCCCTGTTCGTCTGGATACCATAGGGTTTGGGTTTCTTTATCATATAGAACGAAGGTACGATTATACGTCCATCCAGAGGGGGCGAGGGTGAGGGTTTGACCATCTATTTGGCGGCTGTACACAGCCGCAAGATCTACCAGTGGTCAGTAAGCCGCAGCAATGGGGTTTTCTCCCAACTGGGTATTAGCTATCTCATGACGGATCAACCGGCGTACCACATAGGCATGGGCATCATTGCCGTTTTCTACACCAATCACTCGTGCACCTGTATCTCCAAATGTAGAGTCTTTCCTCAGGCTTGAATCATCCAATGGAAGAATAGCGTTTCGACCGATGCCAAACTCAAAGCTATTTGGATTGAAGCCTATGGCTACCGCCTGAGTGATATCCCATCGCTCACCTGTACGATCTATTAGATAGGTTTTGCCGTCCTCTTTGTCAACCCTGCTGAGGCTGGGTTGAACAAGACCGATTCCCAGAACGAGGAGGCTGAGCAGGACTGTTACAAGAGATTTAAAGTTGTCCATAATAGGCTCCTTAAAGATGTTTTTACCAGTGACAATAGATGTGGACATCTGGTCGCTCATTGTACCTTTACACATCGGTATGTGTCGCTAGTAAAATACTGATGTTACATTGAAGTAGAAAATTCCGAGTTTTTAACCATGTATGGAGAGAAAGAGTAGAGCATTAAACAAAATGAGTAATATTTAAAGGGAAAGGTTGACAAGTTAAGGAAGAAATGCAAGTTCTTAGGTAATGGGTAAGACCTAAAGAAGATCATTTTTTCTGTTAATTGTATATCTGGAGAGAAGATTTTGAAAAATTACTGTGGAGCGGCACTAATCATTTTCAGTCTTTTAGTATTTCCAACACTTCCTAGCGCCTCTGATCTGAAAGATGGGTTTATGAGTTATAAATGGGGCGAGAGTGCTTCGCGCTATCCTGAACTTCGAATTCTATATACCAAAGGGGATATAACCTTTTACAGCAACCCTGGCGAATCATATATTATAGAAGATATAACCGTAGATGATGTAGTTTTTGGTTTTTTTCAGCAGAATTTTTTCGCTGTGTATATTGGTATCAACAGCCTTGAAATTTATGATTCTATTGAGCGTCATCTGCGTTCGAAATATGGACTTCCGGGTACCAAAGTTTCTGCAAAAGACTATCTTACTACCCATAAATGGAAATATAAGGGTGTAAAGATGAAGCTAAAAACAAGTCAAATTGATGGGAAAATGAAGTTGGGTATGTATCACCAAGCACTAGTCAACGAATTACGCGAGGACAAGGTCGAAGAGATTAACGAGTCCTCCTATCGTTTTTTTCCCATTGATAAAAATAAAAGACCCGAGAGGATCCCTTTGTTGGAATTTTAAGTTCTCAGTTTCACGAGGGTCATGGACGTATTATGTAGTTTTCTACTGGAGCATTAACGGAGAAACAGGACTCAATTTAAGCGTTTTGTCTTTATTATAGCTGTTGCCTGTCGATCTGGAGTGACGGGACTTTCTGAGACAATACGGGTATTAATTGTGCTGGGGCGTTTTCTTGAACACAATAAAATTTATCGTTTCGAGAACAGCGGTAGCCCTCTTTTCTTCATCGGCTCGGCTGACTGGATGCAAAGGAATTTGGATAAACGGATCGGTCACGCCTGTCTTGGAGAAATCAA
>CAZWVC010000245.1:0-6547 GCA_964637245.1 uncultured Desulfocapsaceae bacterium | reverse complement strand
CCATGGTGGCAATTATGGGCAGGGTTATAAGAAAAAGTGCAGCCAGGCTAATAATTGCTATTTTTCGAGTAGTGGGAGTCATCAATTATGCGCGGGGAATAATCCCTTGGGCCTCCATACCAAAATGGCGGCCATGAGGATATAAATTGCCATCGAAGCAATTGATGCAGCAGCGGTATCAGCAGCTGCAGAGTCGAGCAACAGTCGGAAAAGTGAGGGGAGAAAGGCCCGTCCCAGGGTATCAACCAGGCCAACAAGCAGCGCCCCGACAACAGCGCCCCGAATAGAACCTATGCCTCCAATCACGATCACAACAAAGGTTAGAATAAGAATTGACTCCCCCATACCCGACTCAACGGCCAGGATTGGCCCGGCCATGACACCTGCTAGTCCGGCCAAAAGCGTGCCTAATCCAAACACGAGGGTGTAGAGTAGTTTGATGTTTACCCCCAGAGCGGCGATCATTTCGCGGTTTGATGCCCCGGCCCTGATTTGCATGCCCAGACGTGTTTTGGAAAACATGAGCCAGAGTGCCACGGCAACAAAGAGACCAACCCCAATGACTGTAAGCCTATAAATTGGGTAGATTAAACCAGGCAGTAGCTCTATGCTGCCACTAAGCCAGGGAGGTACATCGAGGTAGAGTGGCTGCCTGCCCCAGATCACCCGGGTCAGTTCATTGAAAAAGAGGATTAAACCAAATGTAGCCAGTACCTGATCGAGATGCTCCCGGTTGTATAGTCTTCGGAGTACAACGAATTCTACCAACATACCGCAGAGGGCAGTGGCAGGCAGGGCAGCCAGCAAGCCGAGTATAAATGAACCTGTTTGCGCGGCAACGGTGGCGCAGACATAGGCGCCGATCATATAGAAAGAACCGTGGGCCAGGTTAATTACCTGCATAATGCCGAAAATCAGGGTCAATCCTGCTGACATCAAGAAAAGAGTGATGCCGAGCTGCAGCCCGTTGAGGAGTTGTTCAACTGCTAAAAGCATAATTGCGGGGGCCTTGTTACAGCCCCCTGTTCTAACTACATCTTACACTCTGAAGCGTAGGCATCCACATGGTCGGAAAATACCTTCTTCACAGTTTTATTGGTATAACCGGTCGCGGTCTGGATGACTTCACGGATATAGACATCCTGCACTGGGTGTTGATTGCTGCCAAACTTGAAGTTCCCCCGCACAGACTCGAAATCAGCCTTTTTCACTGCCGCTTTAAAGGCGTCCAGGTCGCTCAGATTGCCTTGTACCGCTTTCAGCGCACTGCCAATCAGGCGGGCAGTATCATAGCCTTGACTTGCATAGAGAGTGGGCATCCGGTTATAGGCTTCCTGATAGGCTTTGACAAACTGCTCATTGGCTGAATTATCAAGATCATGAGTCCATTGTGAACCATTTTTCACCCCCATAGCCGCAGGCCCAACTGCCTTAAGGATACGTTCATCAAAGGAGAAGGCTGGGCCATAAACCGGTATCTCTTTGGCAAGTCCCGCCTGGGAGTATTGCTTGAGAAAGTTGATACCCATACCGCCAGGGAGAAAGAAGAATACCGACTCAGGCTTGGCTGCCCGCAGAGCTGCAATTTCGGCAGCATAGTCGGATTGACCGAGTTTGGTGTATACTTCTCCGACAATCTCCCCTTTGTAGTATCGTTTAAAACCAGCAAGATGATCCTTTCCTGCAGGATAGTTTGGTGCCAGCAGATAGACGCTTTTATGTCCCGCTTCACTGACGTACTGGCCGACAACCTCATCAAGGTTATCATTTTGGTAGGAGACGGAAAAATAATTAGGGTTGCAGCCTTTACCGGCTAGTTTTGAAGGCGCTGCGTTAGGGCTTAGATAAACAACGTCCTGACGCACCACTTTGGGAACTACCGCCATTGCAACATTTGAAAAAACGATTCCGGTAAGGATCTTGGCTTTGTCTTTCTTGATGTAGCGCTCGGAGATCTGCTTGCCTTTCTCTGGTTTTCTACCATCGTCTTCAACTAACAACTCCACTGGTATACCACCAAGTTTGCCGTCTTCCTGGGCAATGGCTAGTTTGAAGCCATCCCTGATATCTTCACCTAAGTAGCCGGCTTTTGTTGATAAAGTTGTTATCATCCCTATTTTAACTGGCTCTGCTGCCGAGAGCTGAGTAGCAATGACAAGAAAAAAAAGTGTGAAAATGAATTTCCGCATAACCCCCTCCAATAATTCATGCTTCTGAGATGAGACTATTCCAGCAGTTTAGAGAATTCGCTCCTGCAGTGGATCTTACCATCTCCGTGGATTTACTGTGATTTCGACATTCGCGAAGTGTAACTTGTCGTAAAGCTCACTGATTCTGGGTTAGAAAGACTAGAAAAAGATGGTAAAAGTTGCAAGTAAATAATGGATATGGCTCAGCAGCTATCCCCTGGGTGAATTAAGCTTTCCTTTGGGGACAACAACTGGTAACATAGTTCTGTTGCTTAATGAGTAGGTTAGAAGAGGCAAGGCGTGTTGGTCTATAATTGAGCTTTTTCAGATCTACCATACTCAGTAATAAGAGGGCAACTCAGGATGCGACCTTGAGATTATCCTACAATTGGTGAAAAGAATGAGTGAACCTGTCGATAAACGCTTGTTTGAAGAATTAAGCTTGAGAGCACCTCACGAGGTAGCGTTATCCTCACACTGTGAATATGATCCTGCAGATAAATGTTATCGGGTAAAAGCCTGGAGAGGTGAATACCTTGTTTTTCCTCATACAGCTGAGATCAGGGCGAGCGGTGGGACACCAGAAGCCCATAATTATTTTTATGTATTTTTAGTAAACTATTTGCTCTCCGCTAAAATAGCAGAACCGACAGGGGAATGGTTATCGGTGAACGATCTTGTCGGTGGTGTGACCTTTTTTCGGGGACCGCATGAGATACCTACTGCATTAATCACAGAAGCTTTCAACAATGACATAGAAGCTTTGCAGAAGAGATGCGTTGAACTTGGCGGTACTTCATTGGATATGGCCGATGTTTCATTTTCCTTCGAGGTAATTGGCTCCCTGCGTATGGCGCTCCTCTACTGGGTTGGTGATGAGGATTTTCCGCCAGAGGCAAAGCTGTTGCTTGATAAAACTGTTGCAGATACGCTAAAGCTTGATGTTGTCTATGGTTTACTCTGCGACGCCTGTGTTCGCATAGCAGCATAGTAATTTGAGCATGCCTTTTGCTAATCTTGGGTGAATGCACTAATCTTGAGACTTTGTAGTACAGGTGATAAAATCAAATCTTAGCTTAAAGCATGGGGATTTGCCTGATTTTACCAAGGGGAATAGCATAAAAGGTTTTAAAGTCATCCGTAATATCCTGAATATCATGCAACATAGTAGAAAATCCAAGCATAGTTTCTCATCCCCTCTCTCCCTGCAACACATCTCGATATTCAGATTTTTACTGTTGTTTTGGCTGTTTGCTGTAATAATACTGTCATCAAAGCCTGTTTTTTCCGGCCCATTGGATAAAGTCATCACACAATGGGAACCGTATCTTGAGTGGAGTATCGATAATCCATCATTTTCTGGTAATCCTTTTGACCTAATTGCCACAGTAACTTTTACCCACGAGTTAAGCGGGGAAACTCATATCACAGAGATGTTTTATGGTGGCGGGACGGCGTGGAATTTCAGATTCACTGGGACAAAGCTGGGAATATGGAATTTTATTTCGTCAAGTTCTGATACCGACCTGGACAGTTTGGGCGGATCCGTTGAGGTTCTACCTAATAATAATCCTCAGGTGACTGGTTTTGTAAGGCACCAGGGGAATAAATGGGCAAAGCAAGTAGGAAGTACTGGAGAATTGCAGGCTTTTGTCCCCCAATTGGTCATGATTAACGGACCACAAGGATACTTTAACAATGCCACCGCGGTAGACTATGAAATTGATAGATTTATCCATGAACATGGCTTCAATGGTTTTCATATGCCTGTCACCTGTCGATGGGCAGAACTTGAGGAACAAAAATGTACTGAAGTTGATAATTCCGATCCTGATCTGAGAACGTTTGCAGCGCTGGAACTGGTTATTTCCAAAACCCATGCTGCCGGAGGGATGGTGCACCTGTGGATGTGGGGTGATGAATCCCGTCGCTGGACACCCACTGTATGGGGAATTAATGGGATAGAAGATAAGCGTATCCAGCGCTATATTGCCGCTCGTCTAGGTCCCCTGCCGGGCTGGACCATGGGATATGGTTTTGACAATTGGGAATGGGTTTCCACGAGTCAATTACAGGTTTGGCATTCATTTATGAACGATCATCTGGGGTGGTCCCATTTTCTGGGAGCCCGAGCCACTAAGAATACCCTTGAACAATTGTATGAGGGTCTGGATTATTCAGGCTACGAGCAGCATCGTCCGGATTATGATAAATATGTTGAAACTATAGATAAGCGACCAGAGAAACCTTCATTTTCCGAAGATAGATTTCGAGTAAGACAAGGCAGTCATGCCTACAAAGATTACACCCATGAGATGATACGTCGAGGTTTGTGGCATTCGACAATGGCAGGAGGAGTAGCAAACATCTGGGGTGATCTTTCGCAAAATGATGGTGCGAACAGCGGGACTGATACATCGGCATCTTTTCCTCACCCGGAATGGGTAAAAACCAATGCACTTTTCTTCAAAGATCGATTCCAGCACAATCTGTTGCGTTGCAACGGGCTCACCGATGGTGTCTGCTTGCAATCTCCTGATAAGCGAAGCTATATGTTTTATAAAGAAGAAACGAGCAGTATTAGACTGAATTTAAGTGCCGCAACCGCATCTATGCAGGCGATTGCAGTAGATACTACACGCTCATATAAGGAAATAAAGATAGGGGTCTTGAAGCCTAGGAACCAAACGTGGGGCGCTCCATATGCATCTGATTGGGCAATTTCTCTGCGACCAGCAGCGTCAAACCCAGAACCTCCATCTTCAGCAACCTCCCCAGCGCCAATGTTACATATCCTCTTAGATGATCAATAGCCAGCAAGCTGACTGAGATAAAACCGCTGGTATTCAGTTTCGTTTCCAAAATCCTGCGATTTGCCGATGATTTATGTGTGATACTTTTCCATGCATTGCGGACATATGGAGTGACTCAGTTTGACGTCTGTATTTTCATCGACGTAATTTTCGAGTGCATACCAGTCGTTCTGGTCATCGGGGTTTCCCCCATCAATTCTTATATTACTGCAATGTGAACAGATGGGCAGGATACCTTCCAGCGTTTTTACCTTATCCAGGGCAGCTTGAAGCTTGTTGATGAGAATTATCTGGTTGTTTGCCGTTTCTTTGCGAATGACAATCTCCTCAGCAAGACTGTCATTGGCTGCTGCCAGAGCGCTGCTTTTGGCAGATAAAAGATAACCGGCGGAAAAGATAAGGAGCAGTCCTGCCATTGCAGCACTGCCATAACCAATGATCAGGCTGGTGTAATCGATCGGTCTGATAAACGGCAGAGTCACCGATATACCACCACGAATATCACCTTCTTTATAACCATCTTCTCCATGGCATTTTAAACACTCCTTGCTGGTCTTCAGTGGAGCCATATACTGATATTCAAATGAACCATCCCGAAAAGTGAATTGACCTTTTTCCTTAACACCTTCTTCGAAAAGTTTCAGCCATTTGGTTTCTTGCTCGGTTGCCTTATTCTCATGCCGAATAGGCTTGAGGCTGGTTATATGAAATTTAATTCCATTGGTTTTCTCTGCTATTTCAGATATTTGACGAGTCATGAACGCGGGGTTTATCTTGGTGAGACGGATATTGTTTTCGGTATTCAGATCACGCTGTGGATCATCAAGATAGGGGTTTGGCTGGGTTGCCTTGGTAACCGGAACATAGACACCACCATGACCTGCGTTCCAGGTCCTGTCCAGGACTATTTGATCAAAGAAGGCCCTAGCTGTTTGGTAGGCAAGTTGCTGGTGATTGTCTTGGGTTGTTTTTACATTCCAGAAAAACAATGAAGCGATAAGGGCAAGCCATAGAAGGCTTAAGATAATGGTATTTCGGAGCATACAATAATGAGAGAAATCTTGATTCAAATACTAGTTAAATTATCAATTTTAAGCATAGCTTTTTCTGGAGAAATAGGCAAGTAAGCCGTCTTTTTTATTCATCTCCCAAAGAAATGTTACGGTTTTGTCTTCAGCAACCACAAGAGATGGTTTTACCTGAGCCTGCCTTCTCACCTGCGGTGGAGTATCCGTCTCTTTTCCACCAATCAAGCCCACCAAGAAGTTCTTTCACCTGGAACCCCAACTGACACATTCTAAGCGCTCCTTTCGTTGAAGCGTTGCAGCCAATACCATCGCAATAGGTGATGTATAGATAGGATTTATCGAGGTGCTTGGTGCTTTCTGCAGTCATTTCCTTATGCCATAAATTAAGTGCGCCTGGAATATGTTCTTCAGCATAGGCTTGCTGACTACGGGTATCAATCACTTGAACCTTTTCATCGTTTTGCAGTGAGGTAAATAAATCTGCCGAGTCCGTCTCATGGGATAGTTTATTCTGATA
>CAZWVC010000244.1:0-6563 GCA_964637245.1 uncultured Desulfocapsaceae bacterium | reverse complement strand
GGTTGTCTGCAAGAGGGGTTGGGTTTTTGGGTTTTTCTTCAAATTCTCTAATGTGCAGATTTTTATCTGCGACAATCACTCCGAAGGCACTGGCTTCTTCAACCGACACTTCCATGCAGGCTATGGTTACATCTGCCTCTTTTTCCTTATGCGATCTCAGCAGTGCTTCATAGTCCATTCGGTAAATATGATCACCAGAGAGGATGAGGGTATATTGGGCATCACTGCGCTCCAGCAGATTGAGATTCTGGAATATAGCATCCGCCGTCCCTTGATACCAGTGATCACCGCGGTTCATCTGGGCAGGAACTGCAGTTATATATTCACCCAGTTCCGGGTTGTAAATAGACCAGCCATCACGCAGATGTTTGTTTAAGGAATGAGATTTATACTGAGTTAACACCAAAATTCTGCGCAGGCCCGAATGCAGGCAGTTTGCCAAGGTAAAATCAATTATCCGGTATTTTCCACCAAAAGGAACAGATGGTTTTGATCTTCTTGAAGTTAAAGGAAATAAGCGAGACCCTACTCCACCTGCAAGAATGAATGTTAACGTTTTACTCTGCATAGATTACCGATTCTTAATAAAATCTTTAATGTAAATGTCCCCTAATACCTTTATCCTGCAAAAACTCAAATGAACAGATTATCCCAATAATTTGTGCATTTTTTTATAAATGGCTAGAACCAGAACTACATAAGACACAGTGTCACAGTCGGGTAAATTTACATAATTGCCCAGTCAATTTATGTGAGCTTTATAGAGTTATCTGATTTGAGGTACACCGAATTTAGCCTTGCTAATCGCAATGCTTTTTGTTGCTGAGATGTTGACAAGGATATATGTTCGGCTTTATTTTTATTTAACAACAAGATTGTATTCAGAATGCAGCCTTGGGTTATAGTTGTAATAGATGAAAGACATCAATCAGAGAAATGTGGCAGTAGGAAAACACCTAACTCGCCAATAGCGTTTATAAATAATGAATTAGGAGAATAAAAATGGCATATATTTGTCAAAACTGTGGCGTGGTCGATGAAAATGCTGCCCGCGTTTGCAACCCAATAAGTGATATGTATAAAAATAAATCCTGTAGCATAAAAACAGCTGGAGTCTGTGATGAAAACGTTTCAGGAATGAAATACTCATGTGATTGCGGCAATATATCGGCAGATCCACAGCACTTGTGTCATCCAAATAAGATGAATTAAAAAAACAGCCGCCCACCTTTCTGGAATCCACTTTCATGGTGAAATTCCAAGGTGGGTGAAGCCCAATGCAATCGTTACCGCTTCTTTTAAAATTGCATATTGTTATCTACACCTAATAACTCAAGCAAGCAGATTCTCGAAAACCTGCATATAGAAGTATTCTCCAATCTCGAGCAGTTTTATGGGGGAAAAAGCTACTATTTTCCTAAGCTCTTCAGGAGACAATCTGATTTCAAGAGGAGGACCAAAGGGAGTTTGTTTTTTCGCAAATTCAACTATAGCAAGTTTGCCACCAGGTTTAAGGAGACGTTTTGCCTCAATCACGAAGCCTGCTCTTTGCGCTTTGGAAAACCCATGAAAAACCATAGAGAGGTAGAGGAGATCAACAGAGTGTGCCTCCAGCTCGGTATCAAGGGATATGTCGCTCACCAGTGTTTCAATATTCATCCCCTTGGTTTCCGACTGTAAAATGTCAATGGCTTCTGCGTCTGGATCCAGAGCATACACCTTTCCCGCATCTTTGATTATTGCTGCAAATTCTTTTGCCATGTAACCATTTCCGCAACCTGCATCAAGGATTACTTGGCCAGGGGTTATGAACAAATTGGCAAGAATTTGGGCGTTGTCTAAAAGACTTTCAGATGATTTGCCACGGTGGTGATGTTTATGTTGATCTCGAGTATTGTTTTTGGGCATTTATTTAATCCTCTATTTGACATATAACGCGGAATCAACCAGGTCCAACCAGAGATTTGAAATCTGCTTTGGATGGCTCATTAAGTATTTTTAACTGCTTACGCACTTCCGAACTCAAATAATTGTATTGTTGAGCATTTGTATCATTAAAAGCCTCTTCTCGATTTGAAATTAGATTTTCATACTTAATTGGTTGATCAAATTGACTTTTTGTAAAATCAATTGATTCACCCTCAATAAGATTATAGAAATGCCACATATTCCCATGACTTGTTTTGAGTATTTTACCTCCTAAGTAGTCATGTACAATCAATGCAGTTACACCACATTGTCCCGAGGCTGGATTTTTTTTTGTCCATTTTGTGCTTGATTCTATGCTCCAAGAATTTTTAATTGCTTCACTCAATTTATCTTTACTTATTGATTTCATTTTCTGATCCTTTTTGTTCTGTTCACACCAAGATTTACAGTTGTATCATCTTATCTTTCACACATATTTTCGCCTAACACAACCTAACTCCTTCAAACCTATATGCTTATTTTTTGATGAAAAATACCATAATTTAAAAGTGTAAACAGTGTTCTGCCATATGACCATACGAGAATTTAGCTACGAAAGTGTCTGGAAATATAGATAATAACAGGATTTTTAGTGGTGCTAATATTGCAAAGCTCTAGCTGACTGGTACTATATTCCAGTCAGATTCTGGAACAGAGTGGCTTTACTGCGAGATTGGCATTATTCTAAGGATTTTACCGCTGTCAGTGGACAGATACAGCCATCCCTCAGGGCTCTCGATAACATCTCTGATTCTTTCATCCAAATCTATAAGCAATTGCTCCTCTGTAACAGGCTTGTTGTTTTTATCAAAAACCACTCGGTTAAGATGTACCAGGGCCAAAGCACCGGAAAAAAAGTTTCCCTGCCATTTGGGAAACGCTTTACCGGAATAGATAAGCAAGCTCGATGGTGCAATTGAAGGAATATACACTTTCAGAGGATCCACCATTCCAGGCTTGCTGGTTGCTTCGCCAACCCTTTTGGGTCCCCAATATTCCTTACCGTGGGAAACTACTGGCCAGCCATAATTCTCACCCGGCTTAACCAGATTAATCTCATCGCCGCCTCGCGGTCCATGCTCATTTGACCATAAATTTCCGGTCGCTTTATCCCAGAACATACCCTGGGGATTTCGATGGCCATAGCTCCAGATCTCCGGTAAACCGCTTATGTTCACAAAGGGGTTATCAGATGGAACGGAACCATCCATATTCAATCGGATGATTGTCCCCGCATGGGTTTCCAGATTTTGTCCATTCGGGCGTACACCTCTATCGCCAACCGAGAAAAACAGGTGTCCCTGCCCATCAAAAGCTATTCTGCTGCCAAAATGACGTGATGTATTTGATGCCGAAGTAGTGACAAATATATCTTCCCAGTCTACTAGAGCATCAGCTTTGAGATGAGCTCTGGCAAGTGTGGTTACTCCCTCGTTATTCTGGTTTTTGCTGTAGGTAAAATAAATTGGGTCGTCTGTTTTGAAATTGTCGGGAACAGCCACATCGAGCAGGCCGCCCTGACCTCTTGCCCAAACCTGTGGTCCACCCGTCAGTTGAGTAATCTGAGATTTTGGAATGTTTACCTTTTTTATCAGCCCGCCTCTTTCGGTAACAATCAGTTCATCTGCAGTAACAAACTCGATTCCCCACGGCACACCCAAGCCAGAGACAACCTCCTCTAACTGATAGCGCATACCTTCAGATTCACCAGTGTATAGGATTTCTGCATGAACGCAGGAAACTTGCCAGAAAAATATGAGAGAAATGCCAACGATAAATTGATGCATTTTATCCTCCATTGTGGATTTAAAGCAAAATATAAGAACTGAGGGACAGAATGGTAGCAGGTAGAGGTGTTGCCCTTGGTAACTTTCAGTCAGTCTTCAAGCTCAAGAACTAGTGAGATTGACACAATAATAACAATGCTTTATCAAAACCGTATTACTGTTGAAAGGAGTTTATTATGAACCCTCTGAATGTGATTGAAATACAAGATTGCTATAGTATAACCATTATCTCCCAAAACTAGACCTTGTTTTCGCCTGTCACCTCTCCCTCCCCTGAACTCTTCCATGTAGATGGCAGGCGAAAACTCCTTTCTGTTCTCTTGTATTCTGTCTTATGCCCTTAAAATCGGTTTACTAATCATCGAGCATAGCTATGTATTATTTTCGCTGTAGCCTTGCCACCCACCTCCCAAAGCTTTGTAGAGCCGGATAAGGCTAGTCCATTCACTGGTCTGACTGGTTGTATATCTATCTTCTACCAGAAGCAGTAAGGCCTCAGCATTCAGCACCGAGAGAAAATCGCTTAAGCCTTCTTCATAAAGGGTCATTGAAAGGTTCAAGCTGTTACGTGTTTCATCAACAGCAGCAAATAGATTTAAAGCTGTTTCCCTTTCATAGCTGTGGGCTACAAGTGCTGAGTTGACGTCCCGTAAAACATTCAACACAGTTTTCTCATATTCAGCTAAGGCTCTCTCAGATTGAGCGCTCTGAGCCTCTATATTTGCCCATATCCGGCCACCCTGAAAAATTGCCCAACTGAAACTTGGCCCAATGGACCAGGCAATGCTGTCACTGTTAAATAAAGTATCAAATTCTGCGGTCTCAACACCAAATCCGCCAAAGAGCGAAAATTTAGGAAACAAATCTGCAGTGGCCACCCCGATGTCTGCTGTCTCAGCTGCCAACAGCCGTTCTGCCAGCATAATGTCAGGCCTGCGGCGCAATACTTCTGAGGGAATATCGGTAAACAGACTGTCCGGAATCTGCGGTAGCGGTTTGTACACTAAAAGTTGGGTCAACCGTTTTTCGGGATGTTCACCTAACAGATTACCAATCTGAAAAATGCGCAACTGAATGGTTGATTGTATTCCGGGAAGAGATGATTTAGTGGTAAGCAATTGAGATCTTGCCTGAGAAACATCGAGTTCAGTACCAAGTCCTGAGTTCAGCCTGTTTTGGGTAAATTCAAGGGTTTCCTGTTGTACCCGTATGTTATTTTCGATAACCTTCTGTCTTTTTTGCAAACCCCTTAACTCAACGTAGTTGAGGGCAACTTCTGCAAGAACCACACGCAATACCTCATTACGCCCAGCCTCAGCAGCTTGGTATCTTGCCTCGGCGGCTTCCACCGAACGCCTTATCCCACCAAAGATATCTATTTCCCAGGAGGCATCAAAGCCTGTCTGAAATAAATCACTTTCCGAATCTGTTCCGCCGAACTGCGGAGGGATATCGGGGAAAAAGGGACTGTTTTCGCTTTGCTGCTGAGTACTGATCACTCCACCAGCACTAACTGAAGGTAACTGTCCTGCCTGCGCGGCTCTGCGGCCGGCCCTACTTTCTCGCAGTCTTGATTGGGCAATGCGGATATCTAAATTCTGGCTGGCTGCCTGCCGGATAAGCCCAGCCAGGGTTTCATCACCAAGCAATTCCCACCATGTACCAGGCAGATTTGCTTGGTTATCCACCACAACACTCTCTGGCAGAAGAGGATTGAATTTATCAGGTGTGGACGTCACTGGAGGTGTGTATTCGGGTCCTACCGCTGCACAACCGCCCAGTATTAAGGTAGAAAATAATGCCAGTATCCTCAGGTGTTTTAAAGATGATAACATAACCATTGTATCAGCTCGTAAGTTCTTTTAAACGTGGTAAAAAGGCAAGGTTTCGAATTTGCCCAACCAGTCGGAATGCAGCCGGGGTAAAAAACATTGCCAATAAGGTTGAACCACCCACTCCGCCTGCCAGAACAACAGCCAGTGGCGGCCAGAAATCACCGCCAATGAAAATCAGCAACGGCATGAAACTGCCTATGGTGGTCAGGGTGGTTGAGATGAGGTGTCTTGCTGAACCGAGGACCTGTTCAGCCAAAGCTTGTGGATCGCCTGAATTTGACTTCTCTCGTGAGCGGATGGAGGCAAGAACTACGATACTGCTGTTAAATGCCAGTCCCACCAGTCCAAGCGATCCTAGTATAGTATTAAAACTCAACGGCAACCCGGCAAACCAGGTCGCCAGCAATCCAACACCAATGGATAAAAATGCTACTATGCCTAAAATTCCTGCGATAACCACACTTCTGAAGGAGAGAATGAGGATGGAAACCGTCAGGAGTGAAAGTACCGGCAGGTAGAGTAGGAGATTGCCAACCGCCTCCGCCTGATTCTCCTGATCACCGCCAACCTGTATTCGATAACCTGATGGCAGCTGGTAGTTTTCACTCTTCAACTGGTCCAAAACCGACTGGGTTACCTCGATGGGGAGGGCAGAATTGCGGGTATAACCTCTGATAATGTTGACCCTTTCTCCATTGCGGCGGGTAATTCCGCCGGAAGCAGCCTTTATTTCCAGTTCTCCCAGGGCATTCAATGGAATCCATGCTCCCGGATTACGACTGGAAACAAATTGTGTGTCACGTAAATCGTTGAAGTTTTCTCTTTTGGTCTCAGCCAACCGGAGCCGAACATCAAGTTCCTCGATATCCTCGATGACAAGTACATGGAGAATGTCGATCAGAAGGATGCCGTTGAGACCGCCATCGATGCGGTACTCAAGGACCTCGATCCGCATTCGGTATACTTCACCGCA
>CAZWVC010000243.1:0-6568 GCA_964637245.1 uncultured Desulfocapsaceae bacterium | reverse complement strand
GTGGTCAGTTCAAATGGCATAGAAGTCGATCTTCATCTTGGTCACGCCATCAAATTTCTCATATACGGTAAGCGTAGTGATGGTCTCGCCTGTCTTCTTGAGACAAGAAAAGCACCTGAGCCAGGATCGGGCAGCAGCCGATGGCTGGAGATTGCTGGGCTTTTAAACGACTGTTCACTAGTGCTGACCTCAAGTGCCGGGGAAAATCCCAGAAGGATTCTTGCAGAACATGGCATTAAGGTTCATATCACTGAAGAAAATATTGAGGCTATTATAGATACGATCTATGGCGGCGGTAAGAAGAAGAAAAATGCATAAATCACCTAAAATACCTAAATAGTTATTGTTGTAAACTTATCATTTTCAATACGTCAAAAGGAGAAGCACATGGCATTACCAGAAAGACAAATCATGCTTTGCCAGAGTTTTAGAGTTAAAGGGGATCCTAAAGGAATCTGCCATAAACAAACCGATGGTTTTCTGCAATACATCGAAGAGGAAATACTCGACAGAGGCCTTGATATGCAAATTGTATCAACCGGCTGCTTAAAACAGTGCGAGGCTGGCCCGATTATGGTTATTCAGCCAGACAATCTGTGGTTCAAAGGAATTAACAGCGAAGATGCAATTGATGCTGTTCTTGATGGCCTGGAAGATGGCGAACCAGCTGAAGAGTACCTCATCAGCTGATTTTCCTGCCTTGGAAATATAAGTGCTTATCAACTACAGACATGCAACCGAAGCTGATTTACCGGAACTGCTGCCTTTACTGAAGTCACTTTTTGCTCTTGAAGTGGATTTTACCTTTTCTGCCAGTCTTCAAATTCGTGGTCTACAATTATTGCTAGAATCTACAGGAGCAACAATCATATTGGGTCTATACCAGGAAAAGGTGGTGGGCATGATCACCGGCCAATTGACCATCTCCACCGCTGAGGGAGGGCCGAGTCTGCTCATTGAAGATCTTGTTGTTGCAGAGGAATTTCATGGTTGTGGCGTAGGCAGCAACCTTCTAGCGGAAATAGGACAATGGGGTAACTCACACAATGCGAACAGGATGCAGCTTCTGGCAGACTACACCAATCAGCCTGCTCTTGATTTTTACAAACATAATGGCTGGCAAAGGACTAACCTCATAGGTTTGCGTAAACACGTTAACTCTACAGAAGAGCAGTGATATAAGCATAGTACAGATCAGCGATTGGCATATATTTTTACGAGATGGTGAGCAATTTCTCAGAACTGCCAGGTCAGCCTTTCTCAAAAGGCGTAAAGGTTTTCCCCCCGAAGTAATTTACAATTTGACTTGCATGGGAATTGAAAAACTCATCATGGCACTCTTAATGAAAAGAGGAGACCTTGCAGTAAATCATACCATGACAGATCTGCTTGAGGCAATGGAGCTCCATCTTGGCCATGCTTCTGAGATAGCCAAGAAACTGCAATTCCTCGACACCTTCCAGGAAATATGTGATCTTGACACGTATGTTGTTAGGCACCCATCTGCCAGTGATATAGAAAAAATAGTCCGTATCGGTGATGATCTGCACTATTATCTTGCTCCTCACATCTATTAAATACATTCATTAATTTCGTAGAGTTAGATGTCAATATCTAAAAAATCTTCTTCACCTTGCCAACCCCATCTGGTATAGTGGATAATTATGTGCTTTTGCATAGTGCTGATGTATTGCACTACAGTACTATGACAGGAGAGAAGATTATTTCATAATTCCGCAGTTCAGGTGATTTGGTAATGGCACAACAAAACTATCTAGCAGAGTCACGTTCCGGTTCCTCAAATTTTGATGATCATTTCAAGAAACTGGTCAACGAAATTCACGCAGCATCCAACCCCAATGCCATCATGGTTGGCCTGCGCAATAAAATTCTCAAAGTATATGATGTTGAGATGGCAACCATTTTTTTAGTTGATGCGAAAAAAAACCAACTGGTATCCTGGGTGTTGCTCTCGGGAAGTTCACTACGAAAATTCAGAATCAACATCAACAGGTCAAGCTTGGCAGGTTTTGTTGCTGAAACCAGGCAAAAACTCAATATCGCAAATGTTTATGACAAAGATGAACTGACAAAAGTTCACCAAACCTTGACCTTTGATCCAACTTGGGACCAAAAAGGTGGGTGTTTAACAAAACAGGTTCTCCTAGCCCCTGTCGTCTTCAAGAATAACGTGCTCGGAGTCATCCAGCTCATTAACAAACGAAATGGAGCTGAGTTTGACACAGCAGACGAAAAACGCATCGACGAACTGGCAGAAACCCTTGGGATTGCCTTATACAACCATTACAAGTCAGGCAAAAAGGTTCCCATGCGTTACGAGGAACTGATCCGCCGCGAAATTATTTCTGCCCAGGAAATGGAAAGGGCAATGGTTATTGCCACTCAGCAGGAACAGGATGTCGAAACTGTGCTGATGGAAAACTTCCTGGTTGCCAAGACCGAATTGGGCGAGACCCTGGCTTTTGTTTATAAGACCAAATTCGTTGATCTTGCTCAGACAATTCATGCAGCCGATAGTCTACTCAAAGACAAGGACATCGAGATATTCAAACGAAACCTCCTTGTCCCTTTACAAAAAAAGGACGACACTGTCTTTCTCGCCGCCAAGGATCCTGCGAATCAAAGCGAAATCCCCCTGCTGAAAAAGCTTTTTGAGGTAGAGACTGTAAATTTTGTGCTTTCCTTCGGCGACGATATTCGCGAATGCCTGGCCGCTTATGAGCCAGAAGAGGAAAGTGCTGATGAGGATCTTTATCAAACTGGAGAGGCTGGTCATCATGACCAGGAAGAAATTGAAATTGAAGTTGACAGCAGCTCTGCTGTTCAGCTTGTCAATAAGATAATAGAACAGGCATTCAACCTGGGTGCCTCCGATATTCATATCGAACCTTATGGTATTATTCAGGATGCCGAGGTACGCTACCGGGTTGATGGCAACTGCATTGACACACTGCGCATCCCCAAGGCTAACGCCAAATCTGTGGTTGCCAGGATAAAAGTTATGGCTGATCTGGATATTGCTGAGCGCAGAAAACCTCAGGATGGCAAAATCAAGTTTACCACCACCAATGCTGACCAGATTGAGCTCCGCGTTGCCACCGTGCCCACCTCAGGAGACAACGAGGATGTCGTATTGCGTATTCTTGCTGACTCCAAACCTTTACCGCTTGATGATGTAATGCCCTCCCGGGTACTTAAAAGAATGAAAGATGTGATTACCAAGCCCCATGGTATCTTTCTGGTGGTAGGCCCCACGGGCTCTGGTAAGACCACTACACTTCATTCAGCACTGAGTTACATCAACACCACGGAGAAAAAAATATGGACCGCCGAGGACCCGGTTGAGATAACCCAACACCGCCTGCGCCAGGTACAGGTCCGCCCGAATATTGGTTACACTTTTGCAGCGGCCATGCGAGCTTTTCTCCGCGCAGACCCTGATGTTATCATGATCGGTGAGATGCGTGATTTTGAAACGGCCAAGATGGGAATTGAAGCATCATTAACCGGCCATCTGGTCTTCAGCACCCTCCATACCAACTCTGCCGCAGAAACGGTTATCCGATTAATCGATATGGGTCTTGATCCGTTTAACTTCGCCGATGCCCTGCTTGGAGTTTTGGCTCAGCGGCTTATTCGTACCTTATGTGAGGAATGCAAAGAAGCATATAATCCTTCCCGGGAGGAGTTTGATTATCTGGTAAACCATTATGGTGTTCTATTTTATGACCACATCCAACAACACCACTCTGACTCATTAATGCTCTACAAAGCCAAAGGGTGTGAGGAATGCAACAATATCGGCTATAAAGGCAGAGCAGGTCTTTTTGAGCTTCTCCTGGGTACCAAAAGCATCAAAAAACAGATCATCGAAAAAGCTACTGCTGAAGAAATCAAACAAGAAGCTATCAACGATGGCATGACCGTTCTCCTCCAGGAAGGTCTCCACCTTGTCTTTGCAGGTAAAACAGATATCAAGCAGGTGATGGCAACCTGTATAGCTTAATTAGTCAAGGTGCTGCCTAACTTCGGCAGCACCTCATCTCTTCTCATTTATATACATCACGCTCTTAACCTGAATATTTCATGAGTTGAGGTGGGCTGCTAGTCAAGGAGTCGTATGATTTTCTATACTAATGTATGAAAACCATACAGGCGACGTGGGATAGTGGGCCGCATCGACTCACCCGAAGGGTGAAAAACTTTCAAAAAACAACAATCATCAAAAGTACAAACTGTTACAAAAAATTAAGGGTTGATTTCAGGTATAGTTACTCTAAACTACTACCTATATTTACTTTTCAAAAAGTTTTTCATGAAATATTCAGGTTAACTCCCCCTCTATTACCAGGCTACAAAATTGGGTATGACCTTCATAATTGTAGCTTTTCCTACCTAAGATTTATTTCAAATTTCGACACTCTCTTTTAATTCCCCTGTATGTTTTTGTAATTACTGTAAAAATACATTCTTCATCTCTGGCACAGCAATTGCGATAGCAACATCATTATTCCAGTTCAACTACAAGGAAATATCTATGAAAGCAGTAGACATTCTAGAAGACAGACAAGGGCAAATATTTCGCAAAGGGGAATTACCATTTGCAATTGATTGCAATAAGGACAGTCTTGCCGGGGCTGTTAGCCAACGGGCATGTGTATTCTGTGGTTCAAGAGTAGTGCTCTACCCCATCGCTGACGCCCTGCACCTTGTTCACGGACCAATCGGTTGTGCAGTCTACACCTGGGACATCAGAGGTGCACTTTCCTCAGGTCCTGAACTGCATCGCCTGTCTTTCTCTACAGACCTCCAGGAGATGGATGTTATTTTTGGCGGTGAAAAGAAACTTGCAAAAGCTCTCGACGAACTGATTGACCGCCATAAACCAAAGGCAGCTTTTGTCTATTCAACCTGTATCGTCGGCCTTATAGGCGATGACATGGAGGCGGTATGCAAAAAGACCGCTAAGGAAAAAGGTATCCCTGTTTTACCAGTTCAATCAGAAGGATTCAAAGGGAACAAACGGGCAGGTTACGAGGCCGCCTGTAATGCAATGGCAAAACTTGTGGGAACTGGCGAGATCAGCAATATCTCAAATTACTCTATTAATATACTAGGTGACTTTAACCTGGCAGGCGAGATCTGGTTGATCCGGGAGTACTTTGAAAAAATTGGTGTTGAAGTAGTTGCCAACATTACCGGAGATGGCAGGATTGCTGATATTCAGCGATGTCACGGTGCAGCTCTCAATGTGGTGCAATGTTCAGGTGCCACAATGGATTTGGCAAACATGATGGAAGAGCGCTATGCCATACCATCCATTAGAGTTTCCTATTTTGGCGTTGAAGACATGGCCGAGGCACTTTATTCCGTCGCAGAATATTTTAATGATCCTACTCTTCTGGAAAATGCCCAGAAACTTATACAAGAAGAGATCGCCAAACTTACCCCTGAACTGGCCAAATACAAGAAGGCCCTGCAGGGGAAGAAGGCAGCCATATATGTTGGCGGTGCCTTTAAGGCCTTTTCTCTGGTGAAAGCCTTCAGGCTGATCGGTATGGATGTGGTGATGGTTGGTTCCCAGACCGGCACCGCTGAAGATTATGTCGAGCTGGATCAAATCACCGATGAGGGAACTATCATCGTCGATGATTCAAACCCACTTGAGCTCTCAGCCTTTCTGAAAGAAAAAGAAGTTGATCTCTTTGTCGGTGGAGTAAAAGAGCGACCTATTGCCTACAAACTGGGAGTGGCATTTTGCGATCACAACCATGAACGCAAAGAAATGCTCGCTGGCTTCCATGGCATGCTCAACTTTGCCCGAGAAGTATATTCATCAGTCATGAGTCCGGTATGGAATTTTGTTCCACGCCGAACCAAGGAGAACAAATAATGAGTTCCAATTATACCTCAACAACCAACGCCTGTAAGCTTTGCCGTCCACTGGGAGCTTCCGTTGCTTTTCGTGGAATCGAAGGGTGCGTGCCCTTCCTTCATGGTTCCCAGGGTTGTGCAACCTATATGCGCAGATATATCATAAGCCATTTCAATGAACCCATTGACATCGCCTCCTCATCGCTTGGAGAAAAACACGCTGTCTATGGTGGCTCGGCTAATCTTAAATTGGGTTTGAAAAATGTTACCGCGAAATACCAACCCTCAATTATAGGAGTAGCCACAACCTGCCTGACAGAGACCATTGGTGATGATGTGCCACATATTCTGGGAGAGTATTCCCGAGAGTTTGGCACACCTGACTCACCATTGGTGGTCAATGTATCAACTCCAAGCTATTCAGGCACCCACATGGAGGGTTTTCATGGCGCAGTAAAATCTGCCGTTGAGCAGCTTGTTGAGGTTTCCCCAGAAAATGAGACGATAAATCTGCTTTCTGGATTTATCTCCGCTGCCGACATTCGTTATTTAAAAGATACCTGCCAAGATTTCGGTATAGATTGTACCGTGCTTCCCGATTTTTCTGAAACCCTGGATGGGCCGGCACTCGACGATTATCCACTCATCCCTAAAGGCGGAACACCCATAGCAA